>DAEN01000050.1 GCA_002495315.1 Thaumarchaeota archaeon UBA141 | reverse complement strand
AAGGAATAGTATCGCTAGAGCAGCCGTAAAGAAAGGACCTATGGCGCTGAAAGGACTTGCCTTTGCTACGCCAATAACGTTTAGGCCTGCGAATCGAAAGAGCCTTCCAAGAGTGGGGGCCATAAAACCCGCAAGTGCAAAGATAATCACTCCTTGGATCGTTACCTCATGGGGGTTGGTTAGTAAAAGTGCTAAGGGCCACATTATGAGTAAATTGACCAGTACGTTCGTATAGGCAGCTGTAAGTGGTCGACCTCTGATGAGGCCTTTTCGTACGGCGATATCACCAGCTGCAAATAGCACTGCAGACATCACAGCAAAAAAAGGGCCGACTAGAGTCAAGTAGAGAACTCTCCATCACTAACTTCGGAATGTAGATCTTGATGGAATGAAGAGAGAGCTTGCCTGGCGAGACATAGAAACCTTGAACGAGAGAGGTTCGCATTAACGATATATATGTCACAAAGTCCAGTAACAACCGAACTCAACTGAACCTCGTCCTCTTCAGATTAGATCTGCAGGAAGACCGTTCAAGATAGGATGATACTTTCTTGCAAAGAACTGAGAGAAAACTACTCACGGGAGGTGAGGTTCCTCAACTCGATAGACCTCTGACCATTATTGGCAAACAACAGCCGAGGATCGATGGGGTTGCGAAAGTGACTGGAGGCTCGATGTATGCTGGGGACTTGGAGCTGAAACCTGGAATGCTCTACATGAAGATCCTCAGAAGTCCTTTTGCGCATGCCAAGATAAAGAGAATTGATTCGACAAAAGCAGAGGCCATTCCTGGTATTCACGCAATAATACACAAGGGCAAATTTCCAGACTGGAAGATGTATTTCTACCTGATTCCTCAGAAGGTTTTTCCAGACAATGTGACCTGGGTCGGAGAAGAAGTGGCAGCTGTTGCCGCAGAAAGTATTGACCTGGCTAACAAAGCTATCGAAATGATTGAAGTTGAATATGAACAGAAACCTCATGTCTTGGGGATCGATGAGGCCCTGGCTCCGGGCGCACCAATAATACCAACTTTGGATGAGGTTGAAGTAGAGAACGTCAGAGCGCCTAGTTTCCCACCTGTCGGCAACATCTTTGAAGGAAAGCCTGAGGTTTTGAAGCGCGGCGACCCCGATAAAGGCTTCTCAGAAGCAGATGTCATTTATGAGGACACGTATACCGTTCAGTTCCAATACCATGCTCCACTACAGACGCGAGTAGCCATAGCAGATTGGGACGGCAATAAGTTAACGGTCCAGGAATCCTGTCAAGGACTCTGGATGGTCCGTGAGGACATGATGAAGTCTCTGAATCTCACCGAGGACCAAATCCGTCTCATTGTAAAGTACCAGGGTGGTGGTTTTGGCTCGAAGGGCGGCGCTCAGCGATATCTTCACTTCATCAGCCGCCTGGCAATGTTGACAGGAAAACCAGTCCGATTCGAACAGACTAGACCAGAAGAATTCGTCAGTCATCCTCATCGATGGAGCAGCAAGATGTGGCTGAAAACCGGAATGAAGAGAGACGGAACTCTTACTGCCATGGAAGGAAAATTCCTAGCGAATTGCGGAACCGGGGGTACTTATGGAAATCAGAAGGACCAGATGATACTTACTCCGTGGAAACTGTATGAATGCCCTAATGTGGCGCTTGAGCAGTATGGTATCTATACAAACGCCCAGTTGACGGGTTACATGCGCGGAGTTATGGTCCTAATGGGAAACTTCGCCGTGGAATCACATATGGAAAAGATGGCTGACATGTTGAAGCTGGATCCCATGCACGTGCGTATGAAGAATTACACCATGTGGGGTAATCAGGTAAAGAAAATCCCCTATTCCGCGAAGAATCTAGATCGCTGCATGAAGATTGTCACAGATAACATTGGGTGGGATCGCAGAGAATCGATTACCGAGTCCAACAAGAACAAAAAGATCAAGCGCGGAATTGGCATGGCAGCTGCTCTTGACAACGGAACAGGACAGCCGCCATTCGAAGCTATGGCGGACGTTGTTCTCTCCTCTGATGGGACTGCTAAAGTGGTGATTGGAGCCGTAGAGATCGGTGGAGGGATGACTACAGCGATGGGTATGATTGCAGCAGAGGAGCTCGGGGTTTCTATGGACAGAGTGATAGTCCAGTATGGTGACTCAGAAGGAACAAAGTACTGTCCTTCAACTCACGCCAATAGGATGACCGCCGAACTGGGCCCTGCTGTTCAAGAGGCAGCATACGATGCTCGAAAGAAACTCTTTGAGTTCGCTTCAAAGAAGATGGACGCGCTACCGGATAGACTCCAATCGGCGAACAATATGATCTACGTTAAGGATGACCCCGACAGGGCGATCTCTTTCGATAAAGCTCTTGAGTCCCTTCCATCAGAGGGAGTTACCGGGACCGGTAGCCGGATTCCAAACCCGTCAGACTGGGAGTTTAATGTGTTTAGTGCGAAGGCTTGCGAAGTCGAAGTGGATACAGAAACAGGTCAAGTGAACGTCCTGAAGGTTGCAACAGCTCATGAAGTTGGGCGAGCTCTGAATCCTCAAGCCGTCGAATCTCAGCTATATGGTGGAGTTGTAATGGGCCTAGGATTCGCTATGACTGAAGAGCCATGGATTGATGAGAAGACAGGTACGATGTTAAATCCAGACCTCCATCAGTACCGGCCCGGCACGATCCTGGAGTGCCCAGAAATCGCAGCGTTTACTGTTGAGGCGGAAGATCCGTTCTTTGCCTTCTCTGCAAAGGCCTTGGGTAATGGCGTGCTTATTGGTATAGCACCCGCTGTAAGGGCAGCAGTGGCTCATGCTACTGGAATTTGGATCAACGACCTACCGATAACACCCGACAAGATACTCGATGCGCTCTATGGGACCAACAAGAAAGCTAAAGATACGACAAAGTCGCAACAGCCTTTCATGGATCGGCCGCATCTTTCTAGCTCGGTCAAGGCCAAGGATTACATCGAGGAAAGGGGAGAGTAATTGATCGCGCAGAAAGTCTCTTTCGAATCGAATCCTCCCAAGAAGACCCAAAAGATACAGCTTAATGTAAACGGAAAGACGGAATCCATTGTTGTTGATGCTCGCGAGACGTTAGCAGAAGCCCTTAGATTCAAGCTAAAGATGACGGGTACAAAGCTAGGATGTAATCGTGCAGAGTGTGGAACATGTACTGTTATTGTGGATGGGAAAACTGTCTTCTCCTGTAGCGTCCTTGCTGTGGAGGCAAGTGGAAGTAGTATAGAATCGATCGAAGGCTTGGCTCAAGGAGCTCTTCTCCATCCAGTACAGGAATGCTTCATTGAGGAAGATGCTCTTCAATGTGGTTATTGTATTCCTGGAATGGTGATGTCTTGCAAGAACCTGCTAGATCATAACTTGAAACCAACCGAAGCAGATGTAAAGCAGGCTACGGCGGGGAATTACTGCAGGTGTGGTGCCTATCCAAATATTATCAGAGCTACCATCAAAGCCGCGGAAAAAATTCGAAGCAGACTTTAGTTCATTGAGAGAGACCGCGTTCATATTTGATTGTTTGACAGTTAGACGATCTGACTGCCAGGAGCACAAAAGTTATGATCACAATGGGGCGGGCCGGATTTGAACCGGCGACCTCATGGTCCCGAACCATGAATCTTCGACCAAGCTTGACCACCGCCCCTTATACAATCAATCATCAAGAGGAGCTCATATAGCTTCTTGCAGGATCATGTACCAAAGCAAGCGCGACAACAAGTCCAATTAGATCATAGAACATGTTGCATAGAATCAACATCACCAATTACTTCACCAGAAAGAGTGGTAATCACGGCATCGTTGAGCTGTCTTATGCCGCGACGGAGGATGGGTGAAATTATCTTCTTACGATTAGAGCTCCATCCAGCGTTAGAGAGTTCCATGTTGAATGATGGGAGTACCAGGATCTCAATAAGACCGCTTTCTCCTTCGAATAGAGAGGCACGATCAACCTTCAAAGAAACCCAAACCTGAGTGCCAGTGAGGGGACTACCTCGCCTGTTATAGACTGGATGCAGATGGCCCATGATGATTCGCTGGCAATCACTAAACTGAGGCAAGAGATTCATGTGACCATGAAGAAGAACATTGCTTGCTATCGATATACCTTCATTCGGGGCGAGCTCCACTTCTCTAGGTAAGAGTGGAGTAATACCTCCATCGTGATTTCCCGGAATTATCTTGACTTTAGTCTGACGCAGGAGCTGCTCCAAGAATCTAGGAACTTCATCCCATTCAGGCCGACTTATTCTATCTATGCTGTGTTTCACATCTCCAAGCATTATGATGGAGTCTGGTTTCCATTTATTGATCAGACGAAGTAACATCTCCAACATCTTTTGAGTAGACACTCCGACCTTGACTCCAGATGCTACAAACTGCTCTTCAAACCCGATGTGCAAGTCGCTTATGACTAAATGCCTGATGTTCCCATTCTCTGTCGAAAGAAGTGCCACTGGATCGGGAAATAGCGCCCGAATATTCAAATGGTCGAACATTTCTGCCTCTCTTGGCGGCTTGATACTGAGATTCGTTAAGCAGCTAGTTTGTCAATCTTACGGGTTTAAATGGATTTGAATGATCTCTAAGGGTATAGGAAGTGCTTAGTCTACGGGTTCCTCTCCCAACGAGGTCCCAATGGTCGGGGCCGAGCTAACAGCAGAATTCGAAAAGTATGGAGAAAGATTTACTCGAGCGTTGGAACTTGTTGAACGCGGTGCCGTTAAGCTCCATCGGTTTAGTCCAAGTAGACGAGAAATCTGGACGGTAGTGGGAGCAGAAGGGGATCAAATAATCCTCGAATCCGAGCCTTTCTGCTCATGCAGGGACTTTCACTTCCGAGTTGTGGGAGGAAATACAGATATCTGTTATCATTTACTCAGTGTTCACCTCGCAAAACGACTCGGAGAGAAGTACGACGCTGTGGATTTCACGGACGAAGAGTATCACACTTTCCTTTTTCTATTACTCCAGGACCTTTCACGTCAAGTGCTCTTAACCAAAGACAAGCCGGATGGTTTCGAGTAGCTAGACGCTGGTATATTTGCCCTGATGGAAGACAAGCGCTTTTCCCTGATCTTCAGCTGAGCCTATGGCCTCTGCTTGAGCCAAAAATAGAGTATGATCGCCCCCAGAATACTCTGACACTACCTTGCAGTCGATAAAGGCTAGACAACCCTCAAGTATTGGAGAGCCAGTCACTGCAACCCATGTCGATAGATCTTTGAATCTTTCTCTTCGCCTATTGATTTTTGAGAAACGCTCGGCGAGCTCTTTTTGGTCTTCTCGCAGAATATTTACTGCGAATACTCCGCTGTTCTTGACTAGCTTATGCGTTTTGTGCTCTTTCTCAATACCGATCAGGACTAATGGTGGATTCAAGGACACCGAGCAGAACGAATTGACAGTTAAACCACGATTTTCCTTACCATCCTTTGTCGTTACTATCGTTACTCCTGTCGGGAAAGAACCCAGTACTTGCCTAAACTTCTCTGAGGTGAATATGGGTAAAGCCATTCTTGGGTCAGTCTTTTAGAGAATATGTAACCTTGTCATATCTAGAGTAAGTTTCATAATAAAAGACTTCCACATGGCACAAGAGGCTGGTAAGGAGCTTGAAGGGTGAACTTGGGATCGGCTTTCACCACGGGATCAGAGACGGTATCCAGCTTAAGACATACGCGAAGGCTGCGGAAGAACACAACTACAACTCGATCTGGGTTACGGAACGGTATTTTGCAGAAGAGACATTTAGTCTTCTAGGCGCCTTGGCGGTTATCACCAAGAAACCAAAGCTCGGCCTCGCTGTGACGAATCCCTACACTCGACACCCTGCACTTCTTAGTATGGCTGCTGCTACAGTAGATCGTCTATCGAAAGGAAGGCTAATCCTAGGCCTCGGCAGAAGCGAGAGAGGCTTGATAGAAGGACAGATGAAGATCCCGTGGGGTAATCCTCTGAAGGCACTTTCTGATACCATTGAGGCCAATAGACGGCTTCTGCGGGGAGAGAATGTTACTATGCGAAGTCATTCATGGCAACTTGACCAAGTATCTCTGAATATGGATGTCTTTAGAGATGAGATCCCCCTGTATCTTGCAGCTACCGGGCCAAAAACATTAGCTCTTGCTGCAGATCTTGCGGATGGAGTTGTATTGAACGCCTATTCACCTGTGAGGTACGTCAAATATGCAGTTGAATTTCTTCGGGAGAAGCTAAAGGAATCGGGCCGTAGCTCCAAATCGTTTGCAATTTCTTGTATCCTGGCGACCCGCTTGACTGATGACCCTTCTTCAGTCATTGAAAGCTGCCGCGGCCGACTTTCTTCTCTGCTCTCAACACCCGGGCTTGGAGAACTATTGGTGGAAAATGGTGGATATGACAAAGACATGATTCAAAAGATTAGGAGAGGTTTCAAAAAGAAAAATGCAGACGGAAAAGAAGTCCCTCCCGAGCTCGTGGAAGAGTTCTATGTCATTGGGGATTCGAAAAAGTGTAAGGAACGGATTGAAGAGTACCGTAGAGCTGGTGTCACGCTTCCAATACTATTGCCACGACTTTCAGAGTTTCTAGAAGTGGCACGAGAATTGAGTCCTTAAACCTCTTTGGCGTTAGAAACGAACTTTCCGTACCCTGGCTTCGCTAATACCTCGCCTTCTTCCATTATTACTTGACCTCTTAGAATCGTTGCGACTGGAATGCCTTGCACTTCCTTTCCATCGTAAGGTGTCCAACGACATTTTGAATATACTCTCTCATTCTTGATGACTTTCTTGGCCTTGGGATCTACGATGACAAGATCTGCATCCGAACCAAGTTGTATTGAACCCTTGCGCGGATATAGACCAAAGAGCTTGGCAGGGGTTTCAGAACAGACCTGGACTACGCGCTCGAGGCTTATCTTACCACGACTCACCTCATCTAGGCACAACGAAAGGTAGTCTTGTATCTGAGGTCGGCCGCCAGGAGCTTTCCACATATCTTCCCAGCCCATCTCCTTCTCCTCTCGAGTATGGGGCGCGTGGTCGCTACCGATTAAGTCGCAATTTCCATTCAAGACGGCATTCCACGATGCAATACCATCATGGTCAGGTATCCACCGTCCAAGTGCATAGGGACCAAGCTTTTCTATTGTCGTCCATTGGTTTGAAAGAAAGAGGGCAGCAGGATTTACCTCTGTCGTGACGTGCTGACCTCTCTCTTTTGCTTGTCTTATCATCTCCCAACTCTCTACTGTCGATACATGCAAGATGTGCAACTTCACCTTTGTTTCCTTTTGCATTAAGATGATAGTGGAAATGGCAGTATTCACTACTATGGAATTGTAGTAAGCTGTAGCTTTAGCATAGGCGAGATGGTTCCTCTGCCCCTGACTCCAGAATTGCTTCGTAATATATTCCCAGATTTCCTGGTCATGTGGATGGATCATACAGACCTTGCCCGTTTTTGCGATCGTCACGAGTAACTCCAGAAGGCTTCCGTGATCGTCAATACCGATCCCTGGCATGTGTGGATAATCTCTGCCTACATCCTTGATCATGAAGATCTTGAACGCCGTAGCACCAGCCTCTGCGATCTTCGGTATCTCCTCCGGTACGGTACCGGCAGCATTATGACCAAAATCGACTAATGATTTACGTCCTGCGTCCTCAATGTGCGCCTTGAAGCGGTCAAGAGTGTTAGTGGGGGGTTGAACATTAGGCATGTCCATGGCCATGGTGATTCCTCCCGCAGCGGCTGCGCGTGTACCTGTCTCAAAATCTTCCTTGTGAGTGAACCCGGGATCCCGGAAGTGGGCATGAGTATCTATTGCACCAGGGATGAGTATCTTCCCTGAAGCATCAATTCGTCTATCAGTTGATGCATTGAGTAGATCATTTCCTATAACGGCTATCCTGTCATCTGCTATTCCTAAGTCAGCCTTGTACCGTCCACGTCCAGTGCAGATAACTCCACCACTAATGACAAGATCAAACGTCATAGCGTCAAAGGGGTGTGCTCTTCCATTAGGTAATTAACCTTCTAGAAACAATTCGATGAAATGATCTAGGGATTAGACGGTGCTGGTGGATTCGCTCCAGGAATCTCGCCTGTGAACTCCTTTCCCAGCTCTTTGGCCTGAAGCTCTAGCGAGCGTCTTAGCTTTGGGAAACCCTCGGGAGGAAAGTCCTTGAAACCAGTTCCCTTTATCTGGTCTAAAGAATCAATTGCTTGACCGACCATGTATTCTTCGATATAATCCAGCATCTCGTCAACCACATGAGTGCCGCGATAGAGGGCCGAACAGATACCTACACCGTCTGCTCCCAGCATTATACATTTGATGACATCTTCGCCAAAGTGGAGACCCCCAGACGGCATCAGAGTCTTCCCAGTTCCAAGACGATACATGCGAGCAAGAACCTGGAATAAGTTATACCGCATAGCTTTCCCACTAATTTTCGCATAAACGCGCTTACCAGTGTAGAGATCCATATCAAGAGTCGGTATGGCGGTGTCAAACGCATATCCTTCAAGGTACTTGCCATAGCCATTTGAGATGACATCGGGATCAGTGGTCAACCAACGCTGTAATCTGGTCTTTGGGATCAACGGAATGTCTACTGCATCGCGGACTGCTTTCAGTACACTTACAATTCTTTCAGGATCTTCGGACCAATATTCTCCTAAGTGGGTATACCCTTTCCCCGGATATTGGAGATTCCTGAAGGAAGCTGCAGTTGCGCAGATCATATCCATATGAAGAGCTGCCGCACCTGCTTTTTCAAACTCTCTAGCCATAATTGCACCTTCTTCGGGAGAACGTGGAGAGAAGCTTCCAATGATAAACGCCCCCTCTTCTTCTGCTACTGTGCGATTTGCTCGAATAAACTGTGCCATGTTGAGATACCCGGGATTTTGAAGTGCTTCACTGCCATCTAGTGTTGTCATTCCATCATCATATACCCAGTAACAACGTGGTTGAATGGTTCCATCCCATCTTCTCGGGTAGTTCCCAAGAGGATCCCACGTCGTTGATTTTGTAACAACGGCTGAACAACCTGCTCTAAGGAGTCGTTTTATCCCCCACTCGCTCACAGCATAACCGGCAGATTCTGCTATTAGCGGGTTCTTGAGGTCGAAACCAAGGAATTTTACTCCAAGATTTGCATAACGCGTTTTCCTAGTCATCTTTTCCATACGTTGCTTTATCCTTTTTAGACCTATTCTCTCGAAATCAACTAAGATGCTTCAGCAACTCATCGAGAGACATGGTATTTACGATGTCATTTCTACTGGCCCAACCCCGACGGGCCTGAGTGATACCGTAGCTCAGGTAGTTGATCTGGGCCATAGAGTGAGCGTCAGAATCGATACAGAGCTTCACTCCCTCGTCTACAGCCATTCGGATATGTTCATCTTTCAGATCTAGTCGTTCGGGATACGCATCAATCTCCAATATAGTACCATTATCTTTGGCTGCCTCTATGATCTTCTTCATGTTTACAGCATAGGGTGGGCGACGGTTGATGATTCTCCCTGTTGGATGGAAGATAATATCGACGTGAGGATTGCGTATAGCTTGGATCATTCTCCGGGTCATTTCATCCTGTGGCATGTTGAAATTGGTATGAACGGCTGCTCCCACAACATCCAGGTCTGCCAAAGCATCATCACTGAGATCTAAACTTCCGTCCTTCAGAATATTGACTTCAGCGCCCTTGAGGATCTGAATCCCATCAAGCTTTCGATTGACTCTTTCAATCTCTCTTCCTTGTTCTTGAATCTTTGATTCATCCAGTCCACCAACCATCGCTAAAGAACGAGTGTGATCAGTTATGGCAATGTATTGAAGCCCAAGTTCTCTGGCAGCTTTTCCCATCTCTTCTATTGAGTTCTTACCGTCAGTCCAATTTGTTTGAGTCTGCAGGTCTCCTCTCAAAGAACCATGTTTAATGAGATCTGGTAAGCGTTCTTCCCTGGCAGCTTCAATTTCTCCCAAGTTTTCTCGCAATTCAGGAGGAATCCAAGGGAGCCCAAGTGCAGTGTAAATTCCTTCTTCATTAGTTCCAGCGATTGTTTGACCATCCTTGGAGAATACACCGTATTCATTGAGCTTCAAGCCTTTGTCTTGAGCAAGACGCTGGAGCGCTAAGTTGTGCTCTTTGCTACCGGTAAAGTATTGTTGGGCAGCGCCGAAGCTCTCCTCAGGTATGATGCGCAGGTTGGCGTTAAGCTCTATCTTTAGCCTAATAGAGACACGAGTGTTTTGCTTTTGATAAACGTGAATGGCTTCAGATGTTGAGATGAATGCCTTGACTAGCACATCGGGAAGACTAGTGATGGCGAGTAGATCTAGGTCTTCAACGGTCTCCTTCCCTCTTGCAAGACTACCGGTAATAACCACGGACTTTACTCCTTCTATGAATCTTAGTTGATCACGAATATGCTGAGCTAGACCAAGGACCGTGCCCAGTGGCTGGCGACCCTTGCAAGCCTTGAGAAACTCTATTCCTTTCAAAATCTTCTCTTCGGACTTGTTTCCAAACCCAGGCAGGGATCTGATCTTTCCTTCTCTTGCCCTCTTTTCGAGATCCTCGACGTTCTTGATGTCCAACTGCTCATACAGAACACGAACAGTTTTCGGGCCGACGCTCTCTACTGTCAATAGCTCTGATAGCCGTACTGGGAATCTAACCTTGAGTTCCTCGAGTTGTGTAACTCTTCCAATTCTTATTTTTTCGTCAATCTTCTTAGCTATTCCTTCTCCCACGAATGGTATCTTCATTAGGCCCTCTATATGCTGACTTCGATGGATCTCCATAACACTCTCGGAGAGGGTTTCGATAGACCTGGCCGCTCGCTCGAATGAACGTGGACGAAATGTATCGCCTGAAAGTTCGAGATAAAAAGCGATCTCATAGAGCAGAACGGCAACTTCCTCATTTGTCACTTGCTCCATGATATGGATACCTTTTCCCGTCTTTGCGACATTATTCTTTTGGATTGCTGTTCTATCATATGTCTAGCTGGGAAACCAATTACCGTCTTCTTCCCAAAAACGGTTATTATGTCTAGAATGTTATGGTCGATCGAATCTTCAGTTGGCTGGTCCACTAGAAGGAATTCGAGTGATCGACATAACTAAGACGATTGCAGGTCCCTATTCTGCATCTTTGCTGGGAGATATGGGTGCAGACGTTACAAAAGTTGAGCCTCCAGGTACTGGTGATGATTTTCGTTATGCAGCACCAATTGTAGAGGGCGAGAGCTACTATTTCATGATGGCTAACAGAAATAAGAAGAGCATAACACTTAACCTGAAAAATGAGAAAGGCAAGAAAATACTATTTGATCTAGTAAAGGACGCAGACGTCTTTATCGAAAGTTACCGACCGGGAACGGTGAAAAGGTTGGGAGTTGACTACAAGGCAATCAAGGAAGTTAATCCCCAAATAGTCTATTGCTCAATTTCAGGCTTCGGTCAGGACGGCCCCCTTCGAGATAGGGCGGCATATGACCTAGTTCTTCAGTCAATGGGTGGCATTATGAGTGTGACGGGTTCACCCGGTGGCCCACCTACTCCAGTAGGAGTCCCCATCATAGACGTACTGACCGCTCTTATCGCCGTCTATGGGATACTTTCATCTCTAGTTTTCCGGGAGAGGACTGGAAAAGGACAATATGTAGATACATCTCTCTTCGAGGCCTCGATGGTACCACTGATGCAAATGGCCGCGGTCTACTTCAATACAGGTGTACCTCCAAAACCAGGCCAGAAGCAAGAGTATCTGGTCCCTTACGGAGTATTCAACGCTAAGGATGGACAATTCGTACTGGAGGCGGGAAATGACGCTACATGGAAACGCCTTTGCCATGTACTGGCACTAGACGACATGGCAGACGATCCGCGATTTCAGAAGAATTACGACCGAGCCAAGTACAGACAAGAGATCCTTCCGCGGATTGAAGGAGCATTGAGAACCAGAGAAGCCGAAGAGTGGATTGAGATATTAGGTGACGCGGGCGTGCCAGCGGGCCCTATTTACAATCTGGATCAGATCTTCAAGCATCCACAAACGGTACATAGAAAGATGATAGTCGAGGTTGATCACCCCAAGGCGGGTCGTACGAAACTAATTGGAATCCCAACCAAATTCTCTGAGACTCCAGCTGAGATCTCCCTTCCACCTCCCATGCTTGGCCAGCACACAGAAGAAATTCTGCAAAGAATTGGATACACTGCAGAGCAGTTCAAAGAACTGAAGAATGAAGGCGTAGTTTGATACGGTCCTAATGTTGAGAACATCTTGGCCAAAAAACATCACATCGATATTCGCGTCAGATTTGATGAAACTGACGGTCTAGGGATCGTACATAACGCTAATTACTTCAAGTACTTCGGCATAGGTTACTCGGAACTCCTCCGATCACTAGGTTTCAAACCGGGCAAAGAAGGACTTGCCATAGAAAAAGGAATATCTTTTCCACGAGGGGAGGCTTACTGCAGCTACGAGTCCCCCGCGAAGTATGGAGACGATCTCAGACTCTACACCAGCATCGGGAAGGTGACAAGAAGAACAATCAAATATGAATTTGAGCTTATTCGTAAGACAAGACGTAAACGTATAGCTAAAGGCCATATCACATGTGTAGCAGTATCTATTGGCGAGAAATGGAAGGCCGTAACTCTTCCAAAAGAACTTGTCTCAAGACTTGTTGAGGAGGGATACCTGATAAAATGATGAATATTCGCTAGGAGTAAATTCTAAGGCTCTTGTAAAGAGAGCACTTGAAGCATGACGCTCCAGCAAAGCTTATCTTCATTCTATTGGAGCGTTACTTTGAGAATAAATTGGGCAAAGTAAAATTTGGTGCTAGAATTCCTACCTCTGGACCAGTGAGTTCGACTCAGAGAGTTGTGGAATCTGCTCAACTGGCTGAAGAGCTGGGATATGAAAGTGCTTGGATCATGGATCATATCAACAACTCGTTTGAGAGACACAAACAATACCCTGTTGGTATGGGTTCTCATACCGACTCAAACAATACTAATAATCCAAATCAGTTCGAAACAATTTCTGCATTTTCATTTCTTGCAGGCAAGACCGAGAGGCTGAAATTCGGAGTCGGAGTTATGCCCGTGCTGTTGCGTGACGCTGTAGTTCTCGGAAAGGAAATCGCGACCATGGACCAACTTTCCAATAGCCGATTTATCTGGGGTGTAGGTGTAAGCAACATTTCAGACAAGCCGGAGTTTGTTTCCCTTGGCAAGCCATTTCTGAAATATGCCGATAGATATGATATGCTTGGAGAGTATACTGCGGCAATCAAAGCTATTTGGAGCAAAGAAGCCGCTAGCTTCCATGGGAAGTACGTGAACTTCGATGATGTGACCGTTTACCCTCAACCCATTAACAAACACGTGCCAATCTGGGTCGGGGCCTATACGCTTGCTGGAGGGATAGAGCGCCCCGCAGTAAAATACGCCATCGATCACGGAGATGGTTGGATTTACGGGTTCCTTATCAAGCCCGACAATCTGCGTTCAATGATCCAGGATTTCGGCGAGACAGCAAAGAAGGCGGGTAAAGATATGTCACACTTTGACTGGTGCATGCAGTTAAGACTGGCCATGGGGCCAACAACAGACGAAGCCAACAGACAGTGCGAGTGGATTGCTAGGGATCAACCTTCTATGGCCAAGTATGCAGGTTACATGTGGAATAAGAAAGAAGGATGGCGGGATGCCGAAGGGGCAACGGAGGCACCCAAGTCGAGCGTGGAGACAGCGTCTGTAGGAACTCCATCTACCGTTGTAAAAACAGTAGAGCAGTTCGTAGAGGCTGGTGCCACTCACTTCGATCTATGGTACATGTATCCTAACTACGAAGGATTAGTTATGCAAATGAAACTCTTTGCTAAAGAGGTAATGCCCTCGTTTACCTAGCCATAATTCTACTAGTGATAACTGGACTCGACCGGCGTGAAAGTGTAAAATGACTATGGAATCACTTCCAGGAAAAGATCTAGAACAAGTTCTTGAGGGCATTAAGGATACAAAAAAAAGAGATCAGATATTGGAAGTTCTCTCAGAGATAGTAGATCCTGAGATCAATGTGACGATAATGGAACTAAAGCTCATAGATGTGTTGGAAGAACGCGACGAAGGTCTTCATGTCGAATTTCATCAGACCACTCCATACTGTCCTCCAGTTTTCGCTTTGAAGATCGCACAAGACGTTAAACAAGGCCTCTCATCGATTGAAGGAGTAAACTCGGTAAGTGTAAATGCAACCGGGCATTACATGTCTGACTACATCAATAAAGTGGTCAACAATCAAATGCCCGACGCTGAGGAAGAGTGAAAAGAACTACAATACCATCAGGACGAGCTGGATTTCGGGGTTCTTCATAGACTCTTTCAGTTTGGGAGTATGCCTCACGAGTCTAGATGCATTATTATCTTGGTTCTAGGCGGCGAAAAGACTATCTCGATGTGTCCCAGTTGAACATTTCATGGTAAATTTTACCACAGAGTACAAAGAGTCCACATTAAAACACCGACAAAAGACTACTTCAAGCACTGATCCGGAATTTCTCACCGGTACCACTAGAGTAGACATACGTCTGTTGGAGAATGTTTACTCAGAAGCAAGCATGCGTCACTTCAAGTGGTTTTCAGACGAACCCGCTGAAAGAGGTGGCAGCGATCGCGCGCCTAATCCCTTAGCCTATTTCGTCTCAGGACTAGGTTTCTGTCAAGCCGTGCATTTCTCTGGAGAAGCAGCTCGTAATGGGATAATACTTGAAGATCTTGAGAATACGGTAAGAGGCAAATTTGATCGCGGAAAGGAACGAAGATTCCTAGAGTTCATCTATGATCTTAAGATCACGAGTCAATCACCACCTGAAAAAATTAGAGCGATGGTTGAAACGGCTGAAAAGTTCTGTTACGTATCAAATACGCTAGCAATGAGTACTAAAATTACAGGAAACATATTCCTGAACGGAAAACCTTTCTTCACTCTGACGCGCGGCCCGGGCTTTTAGATTACAAACACCATCATTCTCAATCCTTGCCAACTATCTTTTCATGGCCTTAAGATCGTGTGATTTTAGGGAAGCATATACTGCAAAATTTAGGGGAGTTGGAATACCTAACTCCCGTCCTAATTTCACAACCTTTCCATGGAGAGCATCTGACTCTAGTCTTCGCTTTCGAATCAGATCAAGTACCAGTGAAGTAACCAGCTCTTTCTCGAGACCTTCGGCGAATTTAGCTGTTTTGTCGACGATTCCCTGATCAACTCCAATATGTAATGCTCGAGCTATGCTCTCAACTTCTTCCATGATACCGCGCAGGAGGGCTTTGCCTTCCACAGTGGCAAGGGATTCGCCTAAAGGTAACCTGGTGAGTGTTCCCAGGCCAGCTGAACCACAGATCCAGATGAATTTCTGCCAAAGAGCCTTCTTAATATCCGGAGATATTTCGCATGGGATTCCCGATTCTGTGATTATCTTGAAAATGCGTTCAGAACGGACTGTCGCAGATCCATCAAGCTCTCCAAAGACTATCGTCTTTCGGCCACCGGTGTGTTCTATTACACCCGGTGAAGCGATCCTTGAGAAAATGTAGCAAGCGCCAGCTAAGACGGGTCGTTTACCGAGAATTTCAGCTAATACTTCATGACTGTCGATGCCATTCTGAATGGTCAAAACGACGGTTTCAGATGAGATCACGGGATGAAGTAGACGACCAGCCTCTTCGACGTCATAGGACTTTACCGAGAAGAGCACGAAATCAGCTGCGTCTATATCATTCAAATCATCTGTTGCTTTCACTCTAACGCTAAAATCTCCGTCCGTGCTCTTGACGATCAGGCCTTCCTTCTGAATAGCAGCGAGATGATCTCCTCTAGCGATTAGCGTTACTTCATGGCCTGACTTGGCCAACATGCCTCCATAGTATCCTCCAATGCCTCCAGCCCCCATGACGACGATCTTCAATCTTGCTTATCCCTATTCACGAGATTGAGTTTTTCTGGAATTTGACAAAAAAGACCACAAAGTCGTGGGCCTGTGAGGAGACTTGTCTAGATAGGGGGAACACGCCATGCCAGGGAGTTGAACCTGTACAAATGCTTATTACAACGTTTGCCATCTTTTGTGCAACCGGATGGGCTATTATTACGAGGACGAAAGGGAGCTCGAAGCGAAGGTAGGACAGTTCATCTACAACACGGTACTAACTGAACGACTACGAGAGTTTCTAGTCAGACGCGTCAAAGACAAAGACAATGTCTCTCTCCGTATTGATCTCGGTAAAGATCGAACGGGAAACCAGATAGTCATGGACGTATTAATCAGTCGTATCACTCCCCAGATAGCTAAGCTAAAATCAACAGATGGAGAACCAGAACCTCCTCGCGAACAAGAGGAGTCACCTACAGAAACAGCTCAAACAGGCAAGGAATAGCCACCTCGAGAATCTAGTATAGATTATTCTTGTTCCGTCTTCTCAGTATACGGACATAAATCACTGATTAAGCAATCCCAACATCTCGGTTTTCGTGCTTTACATGCATGTCGACCATGGGCGATGAGCAATAGATGAATACGATGATAGTCCTTTTCGAAGAATAGGTCTTGCAAAGCAGCACGTACTTCCTCGTACCGGGCCTTAAGAGAAACAAATTCTAGTCGTTTAGATATGCGATCTATGTGGGTATCAACTGGTAAGCTAAATCCCAACGAATGGGTCATGATGACAACATCAGCAGTCTTGGGGCCCACTTTTGGGAGGCTCATCAAAACATCTCGAATTCTAGCAGGATCCAAACTAGATAGATGGCTGTCGAGGTTACCGTCAAACCTATCGATGACTGTTCTTGCTAAATCTTTGATAGCAATGGACTTTGTTCGGTGGAGCCCACCGATCTTTATCGCAGCCGCGATGGATTTTAGGGGAGCGTTTGCAAGTGACCTGGGTTCAACTCCTACTCTTTGGTTCAAGCGATCATAAGCTCGATGTGCTCCCTTATCGGTGGAGGTCTGAGAAAGAATCGTGGCGACGAGAGTCCTAAAGGAATCTCTCTCTCCTTTCTTAGACACATGGAGGGTAACATAGTCCTCTTCTCTGATTAAATATTGGGAAGTGAGGCGCTCGAGAATACGTTGAGCCCTTTGGTCTTTTGCAGGAATTCCCACACTTCACGAAAGTCTAAGACTGATATAACCACATGGTGCACAAGATCTGAAGTAATGCCATTCAATGCCACGAGCTGGTAATGGTATTTCTAGCGCTGAAGATGGAATCAAAGCTGCTGACGAAGCCGTCACGAAGGCACTCAACCTTTCCTTCGTCATTGACTCTTCTTTACTTCTTC
>DAEN01000029.1 GCA_002495315.1 Thaumarchaeota archaeon UBA141 | reverse complement strand
ATCTTGATCAGGTGCGTGTTGAGATGAGCATGACTGAGAAGCTTTTTACAGAAAGAACCCCAAAGTCGAAGATGCTATATGAGAAAGCCAAAACGCTTTTCCCTAGCGGCGTATGCCATGGAGTAAGATTCTATCCACCATATCCGCTCTATGCGAATAAGGCCAAAGGTTCAAAGGTCTGGGATGTAGATGGAAACGAGTACATAGACTATTGGATGGGGCACCTTTCACTTATCCTAGGTCACTCTCCAGCACCAGTCATCGAGGCACTCCAAAAACAAATTAGGATAGGCACTCACTGGGGAATAGTGAATGAGCCGCAAATCGAGCTGGCAGAACTGGTTCAAAAGATGGTTCCCTGCGCCGAAAAGATCAGATTTTGTAATACTGGTACAGAGGCAACCATGTATGCAATCAGACTTGCCAGAGCATATACAGGAAAGAACGTCATGTTGAAGGCAAAAGGAGGGTGGCACGGTTACAATACCGAGCTACTATGGGGTACATCTACAACAGGAGACTATAACATACCCGACTCCGCCGGAATGCCTCCAACCATAAACCACTACGTTAAGTTCTTCGACTTCAACGATATAGACGGAACATTGCGCAAGATCCGGAAGGAGCCAGACTTGGCAGGACTGATAGTGGAGCCCGTGATGGGCAGCGCAGGAATCATACCCGCCCAGAAAGAGTTTTTGAAGGTGCTCAAGGAAGAGGCAGAGTCAAGAAACTTCGTCTTAATCTTCGACGAGATAATCACAGGCTTTAGGCTCGGGCCTTCAGGCGGTCAGGGCTACTATGGCATAACACCCCATCTAGCCACAATGGGCAAGGTCATGGGCGGAGGCCTCTCGATAGGCGCGGTGGTAGGGCAAGACGAGATCATGAGGTTAACCGACCAAAACAGGATACCTAACAAAAGTCAGAAAGTCGCAATAGGCGGAGGTACCTTTTCATGCAATCCTATGTCAATGGTTGCGGGTGTAGCAACACTCAAGGTGCTGAAGCAAGACGCTGGCATATACGAGCGGATACGCAATCTAAGCGCCAAACTTAGGAGCGGCATCGAAAAAGCCTTTACAGAACAGGATATTCCGGTTCAATTCACAGGTTTAGAGTCTCTGTTCCAAGTAAATTTCCTCAAAACCAAAGACGCATTCATCAAGAGTGCAAGTGATTCCGCCAACTCAGACCTAAGAAGCAAAAATTT
The DNA here is from genome assembly GCA_002495315.1 of Thaumarchaeota archaeon UBA141. Lineage (GTDB taxonomy): Archaea > Thermoproteota > Nitrososphaeria > Nitrososphaerales > UBA141 > UBA141. The sequence goes on along the minus strand of DAEN01000029.1, from coordinate 4,597 downwards.
GTTCAACTTGAAACTTTTGACTCGAGGCGTATACACCCTCCACGCTCATGGTGCAGTATCTTCAGCTCATAGCGAAGCGGACATCTCAAAGAGCATCCAAGTAACTCGAGAAATCACAAAAGAAATGAGAGAAGGCCGTCGATAGGGAATGCTGCATCTTGCGGCTGGGTCTTCTACAGGTCAGAAGGCAACCCCAGAAGCTTGGCGGGGTTATCTTTCACCATAATTTTGATGTCTTGCTTGCTTATTCCCAGCGCTAGGAGAGTTCGGATAAATGCTTTGAGCCCATCAGGAGGAAGGACACTGAGCGGCTGGCCACAGTCTGACGCGATTACGATATGCTTTGAGTCTATCTCTTCGACGATTCGCTTTACGTTGAACGGGTCGGTCATGGGGATGTAAAAGTTTGGAACACATGACAATGCATAAAGTCCTAGATATGCGCCTAAGTCAACCATCTCCTTCATCTGATCTATAGTGAGTTTGGTGAGTTCTTGAGTCACATGGTCCACTAGGACGTCAACCTTCTTGGAACTAGCTTCCTTGATCAACGCGATTATCTCGTTCGGCCAGAGGTGGCATGCACTTATGAGCACCTTGTTGCCTGTTTTGGCTTCATTCTTCGCTATTATGTCTACGATTTTTATTGCCTCAGGTTTGAGTTCTTTCTTTTCGTCCAAGATTGTAATACCGCCTTCTTGGCCCCAAACCTCCCTCATCTCATGGTCAGAATCATGTGTGGGCATCCAGACTGTCTTAAAGTGGGGGAAGACTATTTGCTCACGCAGTGTATCGGGGTTCACTCCGCCTACACTTTTGTTGAATGTGATTCCGCCGTAAATTTTCGTGGCCTCAAGCCCTCTTTGGGAAGCCCACATATCTAAGTAATGTTGGAGTATCCAAGACTCCCCTGCGGTAGATGTCTTATGACACTTCCAGACCATGGCTTTTACTCCTAGCTCACAGGCTCTTTCTCCTATGTTAACTATGCTTGGTCGCTGCCAATTATCAGGGTAAGCATGCATATGAATGTCTACGGCGCCTGTTGTAAGCTCGACTACGTCCTCTTCTTCAAATCTGACTAATAACCCACCCTTAAGCTCGTGAACAGAGTAACCGTATTTATCCGCTTGGAGCTCTTTCGCTCTCTCTAGAGTTAGTCCCTTGCCAACCATCGCCATAACAATCCTTCAGTCTTAAGTTGACTGACTGAGAAATATAAGCTTATGTAATATATTTGTTGACGTTGATCTCAAGGCTAGTAGGATGAGTTCTCATCCACCTTATATGGCAAGTCAAAATCAGAAAGTTCGTCTGTACGCCCAGAAAATAGCCAAAACATATAATTACATATTATATCATCTTTAGGTATATTGTACTATACGCGAATTTTGAAACCATTCAATCTTCTTATGCCGCAAACCATTGATGAGGCAATCTCGATCCTGGCAAAGTATGGTAATAAGGCGAAAATACTTGCAGGCGGAACAGACCTTTTGGTTAAGATGAGGCAAAGAGTGTTGACGCCAGGATGTGTCGTCAGTGTCAACAAAATCAAAGGGCTTAACGCAATAGATGGTGATCCGAAGGGGGAACTTCGGATAGGTGCAGCTACAACTATGCGTAGCATTGAATCTTCGCGAGTCGTTCAAGATTACTATACGGTTCTGCATGAAGCGGTCTGCCAAATCGGAACAGCTCAAGTTAGAAACATGGCCACTATTGGAGGAAACCTTTGCAATGCATCACCTGCTGCTGACACGGCGCCTCCACTCATTTCTTTAGGCGCGGAAATAAAGATCGTTAGTGCTCCCGGCAATAGGGAGACTACCAGATTAATACCTATCGAAGGTTTCTTCGCAGGCCCAGGCAAGACAATTCTTCAATCTGATGAAATGCTGACTGAAATAAGATTAAAACCGATAGCTAAAGGTACGGGTTGTGCTTTCCTTAAGATTGGAAGGTTGGGTGTGGATATATCCAAGGTTAGTGCTGCTGCTTGCATCAGAATCGTCGATGGTGTCTGCAAAGTGGCACGTATATCGCTTGGTGCTGTAGCGCCTACGCCCATCAGAGCTAAGAAAGCAGAAATCACTCTAGAGGGCAAGAAGATATGTGAAGACATAGTTGCTGAAGCAGGAGATGCGGGGGCTGAAGAGATCAGACCAGTCAAAGATATGCGGTCCACCGCTGATTATAGAAGAGAAGTAAGCAAGGTTATCGTGAGACGTGTGATAATCAGGGCCTGTCAGAGAGCAGGAGTTGATGTTTAGAAGATGCAAACGCATATGAAGAGTCCAACAACTTTTACAGTTAACGGAAGAACGATAAGGGTCGAGATAGAGCCGCACAAGACTCTCCTTGATGTCTTAAGGGATGATTTAGACCTTACCGGAACGAAGTGCGGATGTGAAACCGGCGAATGTGGAGCCTGTACAGTCCTACTTGATGGCAAGGCGGTGTTGTCCTGCTTAACCCTTGCTGTCACAGCAGACGGTAAGAATATAGTCACCATCGAAGGCCTTTCTGAAGGAGAAGCCCTGCATCCTCTCCAATCGGCATTCATTGAGCATGGGGCAATCCAGTGTGGATACTGCACTCCAGGAATGATCCTGTCTGCAAACTCGTTGCTGAACGATAACCCAAACCCTACTCCAGAAGAAATCAAAAAAGCGTTATCTGGAAACCTTTGTAGATGCACGGGCTACCAGAAGGTCATCGAAGCGGTAGAGGATGCCGCAAAGAGAATAAGGAGGATGTGATGATGGCTGAGGAGTTTTTCGCGGTTGGGAAGAGTTTTCCCAGAAAGGATTCATTAGAGAAAGCTATAGGCGACGGCCTATTTGGTGCTGATATTAGGATGCCTAGAATGCTCGTTGGAAAGATTCTGAGGAATCCATATGCCCATGCTCGCATCCTTAGGGTGCATACCGAAAAAGCTGAGAGGTTACCCGGTGTTAAGTCAGTGCTAACGGCAAAGAACACAACAACAAGGCCATTCAACTCTGCTGTTTATCAAGAGCAACTGGAGAACCAACGCATCTTCGATGATGAGGTTCGCTTTGTAGGTGACGCTGTGGCAGGTGTTGTAGCTGTAAATGAAGAAGTGGCCGAAGTGGCTTTAGGACTGATTGAAGTGGAGTATAAGCCCCTACCTGCAGTCTTCGACCCTGTAGAGTCTATGAGACCCGGTGCGCCTAGAGTTCATTCGACACCTGATAACAACATCGCAGCCCATCTGGACTTCGGATGGGGCGATATTGATGCCGGCTTCAAAGAGGCGGACTATGTATTTGAGGATACGTTCAGCACATCTGGGCAGAAGCATTGCCAGTTGGAACCTGACGCATGCATAGCTAGATACGGTCTGGATGGGCAGCTCTCTGTTTGGACGCCCACTCAAGAACCTCACATTACTCGATTCAAATTAGCTCGACTATTCGATTTACGTGAAAGCCAAGTTAGGATAATCAACCCTCTGATCGGGGGCGGCTTCGGAGCTAGAAACGCATTAAGTATCGAGCCTTGGTGTGTTGCTATGGCGTTAAAGGTCAAAGGCAGGCCTGTAAGACTGCAATATACTAGGGAAGAGGATTTTGTAACACGTGTGAATCGATTTCCGATGATCTACAACTTGAAGATCGGCGTCAAGAAAAGCGGTTCTCTAGTAGCCATGAGAGCTGATGTAGTAGCAGATGCGGGAGCGTATGCAACGCACGTCCCTGGCGTCGTTGCGCTATCAGGTAGTTTTCTTTTGAGTAGATACAAGTGTCAGAACACGAAGTTTCTTGCAGATGTTGTATACACAAACAAACAGCCAGCGGGGGCTTTCCGTGGATACGGTAATCCTCAAGCGACATTTGGTTTGGAGGTGATGATGGATAGAGTAGCAGAACAGCTTGGAGTAGACCCTGTTGAAATTAGGTTAAACAACCATCTAGGTGTGGGTGATATTGGTCTGTTCCAAATTCCATTTTCAAGCGTAGGTATTGATGAATGCCTCAAGAAGGGGGCAGAAGCGATCGGGTGGAAAGAGAAGATGAGTAGAACGAATGTGCAATTAACCCATAGAAGAGGAGTGGGAGTCGCAATCAGTACTCATGGCAGCGGCGGATGGCCCGCAATTTTAGAACACACAGCATCTCTAATCACCATAAACCCAGATGGATCGGCTAATCTCATACTAGGTTCAACTGACATGGGTCAAGGCTGCTGGACCAGTCTGTCACAGATAGCAGCGGAAGAGCTGGGAATACGTTTTGAAGACATCATCGTCATTCGACCAGACACTTCTGTTTCCCCCTACGATTCAGGGAGTCACGCGAGTAGGCAAGTCTATGTGGCGGGTACTGCTGTCAAGATAGCCGCAGCCGATGCTAAAAGACAGCTACTTGAAAGAGCTTCTAAGGTTCTTAGTGTATCGGTTAAGGACCTCGAAGCCAGAAACGGGGAGATATACATTAAGAGTGCACCTGAGAAATCGGTAGATATCCGCCAATTGGCAGAGGATTCTATCTTAAAAATGGGTGCCTGTGGACAAATCATTGGGCGGATTAGCTACGAGCCGAAGTCAAACGCGCCATCATGGCAGGCCACT
>DAEN01000043.1 GCA_002495315.1 Thaumarchaeota archaeon UBA141 | reverse complement strand
TCAGATCTGCATATACCTCTTCGTCAGTAGTTCTCAAGCCGATAATCTCATCGTTTTCCCATATGAGGGACTCAACGGTTGACTCCATAGCAAGCATCCCACCGGCTTCAACGACTTTTCTAGCAAACCACTTATCGAATCTACCCCGTAAGACGCTGTAATCATGTCCCGTAGACCAATCAAGCGGCAACAAGCCAAGTTTTGAAACCACTGAGTCACGAGAGAGTTCGCAATATCGATATGATCCCCCATCATTAGTTGGACTTACTTTCGAAAGAGCACAAACTGAGTGTCTGGTAATTTGTCGTTCAACTGGTGCTTCCTGTTCAAAAGAAGGAACTAGATCAATCAGACCGTATCCGGGAAAATAGCTACCAAAGAGAACACCGCCAGTGACATTACGTTCTCCGGGTATCCGCGCTTTTTCGAGAAGTACAACATCCGCACCGGTCCTTGCGACATACAGTGCAGTTGCGCAACCAGCCACACCGGCGCCTACAACTGCAACGTCAAACTTATCGGCCAACTACTAACCCTTCTCGATCTCCTTGATCATCTTTGGCACCTCTTCATACAAGTCTCCAACGATTGGATAATGAGCTATAGTCAACATAGGTGCATCATTGTCCACATTTACCGCTACAACTCTCTTAGACCGAAGCATCCCAACTCGATGCTGAACTGAACCTCGAATTCCCAGAGCAATATACACCTCTGGACTGACAGTTGTACCAGTCTGACCTATCTGGTGGTCTTCCGTGATAAGCCCGCTCAATTCCTTGAGTTCTGCATATATTAGCCCGCGTGATGCACCTATGGCAGTTACCAAACCCCATTTATCAGATATTGTCTCTGCAAGTTTCTTGCCCAAAGCATAACCCTCACTTGGATCCCGCGGATTACCATTTCCATCCTTCAGAATTCCAAGTCCTAAGCTTACAATACATTGCGCTCCTGCAAGGTCAACGCTAGACTTTGGAATTGGTTTAACAGATAGAATCTTCGCTGCGAGATCATCTTCATTTTCAGGTAAGTCGAAGTGAATGATTTTCCCTCTGCGTTGTGAGTCTTTCTGAGCCGGGGAGAAATTACCAGGTCGGACGGTTGCCACTTGTGGTCTACATACTGGGGTGTGTATGCGGGCGACGCGTGTGGCAAAGTCTGGTCGGACCTGAATAAGAAGATTCTTGAAATTCGTCTTTGTTGAAGCTTGATAGAAATCCTCCACCAATAGCTCAATATTATCGGTTGCCAGGCCTGTTTTCGCGCGATAGGCGAACCTCGGTGCAAGATCTCTGCCAATCTCTCCAGCTATGAAAAGAAATGAATTTGGCCTACCCGCGTCAACCATCCGCATAAGCACTGAAGTATATGGCAAGCTGAGATAGTGTGAGAGTTTAGGATCATCGCAACACAGAACCTTGTCTGCTCCATAGTGGATCAGGCTTTCCAAGAGCTGATCCAATTTGGAACCAATGATTACAGCTACTACATTCTGACCAAGCTTGTCAGCAACTTTCCGGGCAGCACTCAGCACTTCTAATGTGGGTCGTGTAAGCTCACCATTTTCATGCTCAGCATAGACCCATACATCCTTAGACTCCTGCACCATTATTGGAATCACCGAACAGTTCGTCCATTAGATCAGAGTAGTCAAATGTCTTGACAAGTCGTTTATTTTCAAGATATTCAAGAACTGGAGAATCCAGCTCATTAATGAGCTGACCTTTTTTGAATGGTCCATATGTCTTTCCCCCAATAGAAACTGTGTCAAGATCTGCGCTAATAATCTTCGTAGAAGCTATATATCTCTGGCTCGGAGGCCCGCCAACATCATAACCCGCACCAACCCATGTCGGTGAACCAGCCAAGCCTAAACAGGCAGGATCAGCTTCTATCATCTTTGCATCCCAGATCGCTGGACTTAGAATTTTCCCGCGGTAGTTGTTCCTGCGAACACTTCTCAGATCACTAGTCGCAGGAATCCCACTACGGTATTCGGAAGCAATAGTAAGAAGTGCAGGGAAAACAGCCTGCATAGTCCGAATTGAACTAGCAATCCTGTGTTCAATAGTTAAACCATCGCAACCTGGAAGAACTTGAAAGTCATGGACATAAGTGGCATGGGGAACACTCTGCTGCAACATCTCAGAGAGTGCCTCTGCTACTTGTGGACCCACACTTCCTGTCTCACCATCAGTAGTTTTTACTCCGGCCAAGACTGTGAATTGGAAAATAGATCTCTTGAGCTGTTGCAAACTGTCTTCTACATCTTTCTTACTTTTCACGCCGATTGAATATTCTCCCATGATTGTATTCCTGACGGAAGCAAGATCAGAAAAAACGTGATTAGGTATCAGATTGGCTTGAAAAAGCGATGAAGCCTTAGCAAGACAGAGATCCGGGTCGTGAAGTAATGACAAGAGCTCATCGATCGCTGCAACATGAATGTCAAGAGCTTTCTTTATCCCGCGCGAGATTGTATACGCAGTGACTAAAGTATCACCTCCAGCCATTTGTCGATCGCTTAGGATAACTGACTCGTCTATTCCTTCAACTTCTGCCTGATACAAATTCTCCATAATTGGTGCTAGTTTGGAATCAGGGCCCATTGATAGAGCAATAACTTTGCCTCCCACACAACGTTTAACATAATCAGCCGCTTCAAGGGCCTTCTCGTCGTGAGGGTTCATCACTATATCCATCTCTCCTCGATTGAGGACACCACCAATTGTTGCAACACGCGTTGTTCGCGCTGGCACTCCTTTGATCAGTAAGAAGATAAGCATAGGCGGATTCCCCTACTCCACCAGATGACACATAAAAGCACTAGCTCTAAGGAAACTAGTTTTGAATCAATGAAGATCAGCAGAGAACCCGGAAAATCAAAGGAATTAAGAAGGCAGAGATGACAAGGAACGGGCCGACGGGGGGCCAAAATTGAGAAAAAAGAGAGATTTGCGAACCAGTAGAGATAGTAATCACAAGATATCCCCTTTACCCAGGTCAACAAGAGCCATTCTAAATCAATTTGCAAGTGGCACAATCACCCTCGACGAGGCAGAAGACCTTCTTCGCTCTGCGGCTGTACAAAAGATTGGAGATATCGCCAACCTTGATCCAGGTAGAGAGGTCCGAAATGGAATTCCTGAGATAATACTAGCCGAGGGAAAGGATCTACCTGATTTACTTGAAATAGTCAAGGAAGGCTTGGCTACATCTCATAGAATTCTAGTTAGTAGACTGGTCGACAACCAGCTAAGAGCTCTTCGAAACACTTTTGCACGCAAGTATCGATTTGATATAGGCAAAAACGGTCGAATCGTTTCAATTCAAGATAAGAACACCTCAATATCTTACAACGCCGGAAGAATTGGTGTCTTGACGGCAGGAACCTCCGACAGATCTGTTGCCGAAGAGACAAAATATGTCGCAAATGCTATGGGATGTAGAGTGTTCGCAGCCTATGATGTTGGAATCGCTGGAATACATCGTCTCTTCACTCCCCTCAGGAAGATGATTCTTGAAGACGTCGATGTCCTCGTTGTCATAGCTGGAAGAGAAGGCGCGCTCCCATCAGTGATAGCTGGTCTTGTTGACCTTCCAATAATTGCCGTACCTACTTCAGTTGGTTATGGATACGGAGAAAAGGGCATTACAGCGCTCATGGCAATGCTGCAGTCCTGCTCTCTAGGTCTATCAGTAGTCAATATAGACAATGGAGTAGGAGCTGGCGCGATAGCTGCACTCATTGCTCGCAGGGCACATCGTAGACGTAGAGGATCTGACAGAGATCGTCAAGTCCACAAAGAAATGGCAGTCGATCATAGTTACATGTAGTACTCACAATAGGGTTTTGACAATGTTGACCCAAGCATGAGCGGTACTTTCTCGGTCATATCCCCCTCCTCCAAGAACTAATAATTTCCCGTCACATAAACCGTGTGCAATTCTATGAATGGTTTCACCGGCAAATTTGTGACTCTGGGGTGAATATCGAAGATGAGCTAATGGATCTGCGTCCATTCCGTCAGCTCCAGATTGAAGTATTATCAGCTGGGGCTTAGCTTTCCTTGCCAGATCTTCGATTTTGTTGAATTCTTGTCTAAAGTCTTCGTCGGTCGCGCCCGGTAGTAAAGGCAAATTGATCTTTGTTCCAGTTGCTTCACCTGCTCCGATCTCATCAGGAAACCCTGTGCCCGGATAGAGATGGCGTCCATCCTCATGAATGTCCACTACAAATACTCTCGGTTCTTGATAAAATTCGTAAAATACTCCATCTCCATGATGTACGTCTATATCGACATACAATATTCGTTCGAGCTTGTATCTAACCATCGCTGCTTCAATGGCTATTGCCGGGTCGTTGAAGACACAGAAGCCACCAGCTCGATCTCGTCGGGCATGGTGCAATCCTCCTACTGGAACAAAGGCATGATCTATTTTTTTAGTCATTATCGCGTCGAGAGCAGTGAGAGTCGATCCTACTACCATTCGCGATGCCTCGTAAACCCCGGGGAAGGCGGGTGTATCGCCATTGTCAAGGAACCCCTTTCCTTCTTTAGACATCTTCTCAACGAATCTAATGTATTCGAGCGAATGGAATAACAAAAGATCCTCTGTGCTTGCTATCACAGGAGACAAGACCGATAGTCTTGCATCATCATCGATACCTTCAGATTCCAATCTTTTCCAAAAATGAGTAACTCGATCGCTCCCAAATGGATGTCCCTGTGGAAAAGAGTACAGCTTGGCCTGTTCATTGTAGACTATGCTAATTCTGCTCATCTATTCTAAGACAGAACAGTTTCGACTTAAAATCCATATTTGATGTCACCTACCAAAAGGAGGCAATAGCGGTAAGAACTCAGTTCTTTGACACTATAACACGCGCCTGCTCAAGGCTTTTTTCTGACTCGACCTTGAAGAATGAATGAAGTTCTGGGTCGAGTGGCCGAAGCTCTTTTTCTATGTCGACATATCTTACTGCGTAGAGGTTGTTTGCTAGTTCCTGTGCGTCACTAATATTTCCGTACTGTGACGCTGCTCGCACGAAGGCCTTGCGCCTGTAGACAGCCAAAAGTGGTTCGGTACGGCCATCAGGCCACCTAGGAATTGCGGCGTCAACTTCCCGCGCAGCTTCAAAAAGCGCATAGATCACATTGGGCTTTAGGAAAGGAGCATTTTCAGGGACCACGATGCAATGATCAGAGTGACTCATCTTGAAGCCGGTGACAAGGGCATCGACATCACCACCCTTGCCTTCTCTGATGATCATCTTGACACCGAATGGAGCAATAACCTCGACAAGTTCAAGTGCAGGTTCATGGGTGAAAAGAATATTCATTTCATCAACTACTGTCCACACAGCGTCCAGAACGTACTCGAGCAAAACTGACTGGCGTTCAGGATCACTGGAACGTTTAGGTATCGCGTCTCCTTCTCGGCCACGTGCAAGTATGATTGCAGATCTAGAACTTGGATGTACCAATGGAGTCACGTGAGTCTTGGGTTACCCATCGAAGAATATTGGTACTTAGAATAAAAGATTTCCAATACTGCATTAATGGTTAACATCAGTTCTTCTAGATTAAAAAAAACACAGAGTTAGACAAGTTGTACGGGCCTAACCCACTCTAGGCCTGACAAAAAAAAGAGAAAGGGGGATAAAAAATTGGGTCTATCTTTGCTACTCTGGAATGCCGATCTCAGCGAACATCTTCTTGAATTTCTCGTGGGTTCCCTCTGGGTCAGTGAATGTTTCTGGATTTAGCCATACTGACTCAGCAGATGGGAGAAGGTTCCCCACAGAAGATGGAGATATCAGAGTGCTGAGTGATGGAGTTCTTCCAGTGACACCTACTTGTGCCTGACCTTGTGGACCGATGAACCATTCAACGAAGAGCTTGGATAGGTTTGGCTTTGGTGTGTCCTTGTGTACATATGCGAAAGTTGCTCCCATTCCAACTCCCTTTGTGGGGGCAGCTGCCATGGGTGTTCCATCCTTCTGTTGAGCAACGTCGTTGAGCAGTGCTGTACCTAGCTTGTATTCGCCAGCTAGTACCTGGTTGTACTCAAATGAACCAAAGTCCAGGTCTCTGGTACATTGGTTGTCGAGGAAGACGCCCTTAATGATCTTTCGGAAGGTTTCTTCACCAACGCCCATCAGAACATTGTTCCACTGGGCTGCAGCGGTTCCTCCGTAACGGGGATCGCCACAGATGATCTCACCTTTCCACTTTGGATCAGCTAAATCCAACCAAGACTTTGGAGCTTCATCTGCAGATACCGTGTTGGTATTGTAGACGATTACACCGACGTTACCCCAAGCATGATGGAGCTTTCCCTCGATTATCTGAGACTTCTGGTACAAGCCGTCGTTCTTGGTTTCTAGAGGCATTACTAGGCCTGCGCCAAGGTCTTGCAGCGCTCGGGTCCCACTGTCAAGGCGAACATCAGCAGTTCTTACTCCTCGAGCAGCCTCTTCCTGGAACCTCTTCTTGAGCCGGTCGAAGCCCTCGATGTATTGGACATCACCCACCCATGGATACACGGCTTGGAACTGTGGCCAGACTATATTCAGAAGGTCTGGGACGTCCATCGCTCCATAAATGATGAGTCCTCCTTCACGGGCTTCGGCTTGTGCTGCTGCTATGAAATCAGCCTCAGCTTGAGCCGCATCCAGTACCGCCTCTGCCTCTGATAGACTTTGTGATGTTGATGTTAATTGAGAGCTTAGTGTTTTGATATCGCCTGCGGATTTGTCTACTGTAGATTTTAGTTCGTCCAGGGCCTGTTGACTTGCTAGCCCACCCACAACTGATGTGGTGTATGCGAAACTTCCTGCAGCGATTAGTATAGCTACGATGCCTATTGCTAACGGAGCTTTATCTAGTGCCATTTGAACTTCAAACGAAGTTGCGTCGCTTATATTACTTTCTGTGTAAAGTAAAATTGACTACGTTATACACAATAGCTAAATGATTACAGACAACTTATAAACCACAATGAGACGCAAGACATGGCTTGTCGTTAGGCCAGTCATGGAAGACAAAGGCCTCAAGGTATCCATCATTGAGTGAAAAAGTTACAAGGACCAGGAAGTCTTATCGTTGTCACTAAGAGCGTCACCAGTTCTAACTGTTTCCGCATCAATCATTGCCCTCTTAGTACTTGCACCAATAGCCCTGCTTATCTTCGGGATGTTTTGGAGCACCTCGCCCGGCCTACCTGGCGAATTCACTCTAGCAAATATTGGCCCAGGCCTTGACTTTGCTGAGAATTTGGACCTAATCTCTAACACGTTTGTCTTCGCATTTGGCTCTACCATAGTGTCGATGTCGATAGCTACAGCTCTAGCCCTTATCTTGCAGCGTACCAACACGCCTGGACGCCGAATCTTCGATGCAGTGGTTCTGGTCCAATTCGTTTTTCCCTCATTTCTTGGAGACATTGCCTGGATATTTCTAGGTAGTCCCAAGATAGGACTCGTAAACTACGCGCTCATGGCTGCGTTTGGGCTAGAATCTCCGCCTTTCAACATATACAGCCAAGCTGGAATGATATGGAGTCAGGGTCTTGCCCTAGCAGCTCTTGCATATCTTCTGATCCATCCGGCGTTCTACAATATGGATCCGTCTTATGAAGAGGGCGCGAGAATATCTGGAGCAAACATTAAGAACGCACTTCAAAAGGTCACATTACCCATCCTATACCCATCAATCATAACAACTGCTCTTCTCCTTTTCATGATCAGTCTACGGTCTTTTGAGACGCCTACGTTCCTAGGCTTACCTGGTGGTGTCAGAGTGTACATGAGTGCAATCTATGAAAACACCCACTTGGCGATCCCGGCCAAATATGGAGTGGCAACTACTCAAGCAACAGCATTCTTAGTTGTGATGCTAATAGTACTGCTCTTCTACCTGAAGACCACTAGTCGCCTGAAGAAGTTCGTCGCGATAACTGGCAAAGGCTACAGACCTAGTGTCATCAACCTAGGAAAATGGAGATTCGCAACTATGGCTTTTTCGATGGGTTATCTGGGTCTTGCCATCTTCCTGCCCTTCGCAATGATATTCTACATATCATTTCTTCCATTTTATACAGCAACTCAGAACACAATTCCTCTATTGACGACAGAAAACTATGCGGAAGTCATCGGAAGCAACCTGATGATCGAAGCTGCTTGGAATAGCACTTATGTCGCAACATTATCAGCTTTTGTGGGCACGATCGGGGCAACCTTACTATCATACATGGCTCTCAGAACCAGACTTGTCGGTAAGCGTTTCTTCGAGATGATTGGAAATCTACCTCTTGGTTATCCTGGTCTAGTATTCGGATTGGCTCTTCTATGGACATTCTTGACATTTTTCAGGCAGATTCATGGTACACCCTATGCACTAGTAATCGCTTACCTCGTGATCTTCATGCCAGTAGCAATGCGTTCCATCGCCAATAGCCTCATTCAACTCCACACAGAGTTAGAAGAAGCTGGACAGATCGCAGGGGCTTCTTGGCTTCGAACAATACAGGCAATCACGATTCCTTTAATGAAACCAGCCCTGATCAATACGTTCATACTGGTGTTCTTGAATTCTTACAGGGAACTAGGGACCGCTGTCCTGCTTGCAGGGCCTGGGATGTTCGTAATGCCGGTCATAATATTATTCTACTGGAATATCGCATGGTTTCCAACTGTTGCTGCCGCGACAACTCTTTATGGTGGCGGAATGATGGCTGTCCTGATAGTCACCAGGGCCTTACTAAGAAAACAGACCAGGTAAGTAATATCAGTCAGCGAATTAGACGCTAGCTAACAGCTTCTGTTGAGTTTTAGCTACTCAGAAATTCCCTGATCTCTATTCTGTTTCCGTCGAAATCAAAACAGAATAGTCGAAAAAGACCCTTTTCTTTTAGAGGACCCCTTTCTATCTTCACATCATTAGCACGAAGTTCTTCTGCACATTTCAGTAGGTCAGATACATCAATTGCTATGTGTCTACGAGACCACATGCCGGATTTCGCAAGGTCTGACTCACTTGTGTCAAGTACATGAATGAAGTTCTCTCCACACTTGAACCATTGAGTGCCCTTGGGTGAAGGAAGTAGAGCGAGTCCCAGTATGTCACCGTAAAACCTCTTAGCAATTTCAAGATTTGATGCAGGAATTGCTACGTGATCAAGCCGTACAACATTCATAGTTCAAATCTCACGTCGCGACTATTAAGCATCAGGTAATAGTCGACGTTAATTTGTCGTCATGTGCAATGCAGACTGATAAATACCGAGTAGATTGAAGCGATACCCTTGGATAGATTAGAAGTAAGTACATTCAGAAGTGCAGGATGCCTGCCATTCTATGTAGCCCAACATCTCGGCCTTTTTGAAAAAGAAGACATAGAACTTTCACTCCACTTCACAGCGTCCTCTGAGGAACAGATGCGCGCCCTCATAGACGGCAAAATACAGATTGCAAGCACTGCTGCAGATAATGTAATTGCATGGAGCGAAGGTCAAGGAGCAGATCATCAACGACATGATCTAGTCATATTCATAGGCGGGGATCGAGGACAACTAGCTTTGTGTACCCAACCTCAACTTGAATCCGTCAGAGATCTTAGAGGAGGAAAGCTCGGTGTAGATGCAGTGAATACTGGATTTGCACTTGTTCTATTGAAGATCTTGGAACAGAATGGTCTCTCCACAACTGATTACGAGCTGATAAAAATTGGTGCAACGAATCTCCGTTTTGAGGCCCTGAAGAAAGGCGAAATCATTGGAACTATGCTAACTCCACCTTATGACGGACAAGCTCGCGCTGCGGGCTTCAAAATTCTAGCTCAGAGAAGCGACTACCTACCAGAATACATCTCAAGTGCAGGGGCCGTCGTACGCTCTTGGGCAGAAACTAACAGAAACCTCCTGGTCAGGTACATCAAAAGTTACGTAGCCGCAGTCGATTGGGCTTCAAAGCCAATTAATCGCGACGTAGGCGAAAAACTGATTGCTAAAAACCTGGGTCTTGATAGCCAAGCTGCGTCGAAGGCCTACGCGAGACTAGTTGATCCGACACAAGGATACACGCCTAAAGTTCAGCTGAGCATAGAAGGTTTACGAAAAGTATTGGAGCTACGGGCTGAAATTACAGGGTTGAATCCAGTACCATCAGTCGAAAAATACTATGTGTCTAGCTACTATGAAGAAGGCGTGAAAGCTCTAGGCTAGCGGAGAGGACGACTCCTCGAGAACTACATCAAATAGCTTCTCGAGCGATTGCCGTGCATCAGTACCCCTCTCGCGGAATTTTTGTAGAATTTTTTCTTCTTTTTCCTGACTTAGAAAAGGAAGAAGTCGTCCTCCAGAACCTTCCGAGAGCTCTTGCCTCCGGAATAGCGGCTCAAGCTTAGTCTGGTTGAAGTTGAGCGACAATACATCGAAGCGGTTGTAATGGCCGAGAATATCGTGATGTATTTTGGCAGTGAGTATCTTCTCCATATCCGCTTCCGCGAAAATTGTTTCTTCCTTATCCTCAGCTGCAGAAGCAAGTATTTCACCACGGTCAGGACCAACGATGACGGAAGCACCACCTCCAGGGTTGCCGTAACGTCTCTGCATTTCGTCAGTTGTACAAATTTCATCAACCATCTCTTTACTGAAGTATCCGGTAGAGCTTATGACAAAGAGCTTCCCCTCATATGCCGTATGGCGTACGGCGAAGTTCATGCTTTCCCGAAGTCGACCATATTGTTCTCCGGGCTTCCCGGGCCAGCTAGCTACATGAATCATTTCACCCAGAGTCAGGAGAGCAAATCGTGCCAGGCTATTGTTATGTTCTCCACAAATTAGGGCGCCGAGACCACCAAAATCTGTTTTGTGAACCCCCAGAGTACTTCCATCACCCTGTCCATAGACGAGCTTTTCTCCTAATGTAGGTACAAGCTTCCTATGTTTCCCTAAGATTTCACCGCGTCTATCTATGAAAAGCTGTGTGTTGTATAAAGTGCCAAGCCGATCAGGTTCTTTCTCAGACATACCAACGACCACATAGGCGTCTGCACGCCTTGCAGCCTCGCAAAGAGTATCAGTAGCTCGACTAGGAATGGCTACAGCATTCTTGAAGAGAGTTGCCTGTAGTTTGGTTGTCTCAAGTGGTGGAAGCCAATAACAATATTGAGGGAAACCTGGGATGTGAGCTTCAGGGAAACCAATTATCTTTGCGCCCTTCTTGGCTGCGTCCTCAATCACGTGACAGGTCTTCTCGACAGTGGCTTCACGATCCATGTACACTGGAGCAGACTGTGCTGCAGCTAGCTTCACTTTGGGATAGGCATCACCCATGGATTCCAATCCTGGCAGTCGCTCTCAGATAACCTTTTTCGATTCTGTGCGAGAGGTTAAACTCTCATGATTCAGCTATTACACGATTTCTCAACAGACCAATTTCATCGATAGAAGCCTCAAGGAGATCACCTGGCTTTATCTCTCCAACACCGACGCATGTTCCTGTTGCAATTACGTCGCCAGGTTCAAGAGTCATGAAATCAGAAGCCCAAGCAATTATTCTTGGAATAGAATATATCATGTCGCGTGTGTTTGCCTTTTGTTTTACTACCCCGTTAACGCGGAGCTCAAAATCGAGTGCGTGTGGATCATCAATATCATCAGTCGTCACTAAATAAGGGCCCATGGGCGCGAAAGAGTCGAAGCCTTTAGCTCTGTCTACCCACCCATCATCGCCCGCAGATATGCTCCTGGAAGACATATCCAAAATGATGCTATATCCTGCTACGTAGTCATAGGCCTTTTCTTCAGATATTCGCCTACATAAGCGGCTGATGACAACTGCCAGTTCAATCTCATGTTCAACGTTAGTGCAGATCCTCGGATATACAATCGGCTTCTCGTGACCCGTGAGAGAGGTTGGCGCTTTGAGAAAGCCTACAAGTTTGGGCTCTGCCTTTATACGCGTCTCTACCGGTCTAAACGTCCTTTCAGACATCTCGATACGGTGCTGAAGGTAGTTTCCTCTGACACCCCAAATCTTGCGTGGCCGAGGAATTGGAGGTAAATAATCCGCCTCAGACGGTAAGAACGTAATGCGGTCAAGTACGTCCAGTTGTAACTTGGAAGACTCATCGAAGACCAATTTGAGAACAGGCTGTAAGGCGATCCATCTATCCATCAGAGCCATGGTATCTGCAGGAATCTCCAGATTTGCAAGCCCAGGTGAACTATTGGAGTCTTTTTCCTGAATTTCTAAAAGAGAAAGATAGGCCTCGTGTAGGTCCAGTAACTTGCCCTCTTTCAGAGCAACAAGTCTTGGACCAGATGGGCTATTAATCGTAGCCAGCTTCATCTTTTATCACAACAAGTTTCAAGCATGACGTAGAACAAGAGAGATTTTGATAGGATCCATTGATACGAAGTACAGTTAACCACACCCAGATTCAGGCAAGAATAGTCGGCGCCATCTCAAAAGTATTGATCTGCACGCCATTGTGTATCACTTTCCCTTTGAATGTTACATTGCCTTTCAAAGTATTGTACGCAGGACATCTTTCATGGACCGTATCAACAAGCTTCATTATCCGTTCCTTGTTTTCTTCGCTGTCAATCCTAAGCTCGAGTTGAATTTCCTGAAAACCTGGAAACTTATTTTCCACTCCATACTTGCCCCGAATATCAAAGAGACCGCGAACATCTAGCTCAAGTCGTTGTAGAGGTATTCTCATAACGGCGGCATATTGAGTATAAATTGTTAGTTCACAGAAAGCCAATCCCGCAAGAAAGTACTGCAGAGGACGAGGTCCAAGGTTTGTCCCCCCCATCGAAGGATCCTCATCGCAAACGATCGTATGGCCATCACCTATTCCAACCTTTAGATAATTTTCCAGAACCTTAGCTTTCACAAAGCTGGTCTTCAAATTTTCATTACTGGCAGCCTTCGACACTTGATCTAGTCTAGTCTGAGATATAGCTCGCAGTCGATCAGCGTCTATTCTAAGAGAAGACTCCACGCGTATTCTTTCTTTGTATCCGCCTAATAAATTTGAGGACCCAAGATCCACTCAATGCAATTTCGGGGGCGATCACTGATGTAGATGTCAGATAGATTTCAACATTCAGACAAATTGCCTTTGAATAATAAGATAAATCTGGCTATCGAGCAAGTCCTTCATAGATAAGAGTGTCATTATGATAGAGCTTTTCGTAAATTGGAATCCCTTTTCGTACAGCAGTAAAAACAGGACAACGGTGATTTACCATGTTATTGATTTCAAGAATTCTATCCGAGTCTGCGTCTGATTCGATTCTCGTTTCCATATTCAGCTTTTCTAATGCAGGATCGTGACCAGCTATTCCCAGTTCTCCGGCAGTATCAAGTACACTACCAACTTTTACTTCGCACGAGGCTAGTTGTGAATCCATTAGGGCCGCACATTTAGCATACCAGACCTGCTGACAGAAGCCAACTCCCATCAGAAAGTAACGAAGAGGAGTAGGAGCCTTTTCTTCACCACCATTCCACTTCCCCTCATCGCAAGCAAATTTGAAGTTTTGACCAAACTGCTCAAAGGTAGATTCTACAAACAGGTTTTCTACGAGTGAACTCTTTATCCATGCTTCCCTGACCGCACTCTTTGGGTCAGCCAAGACAGACTGCACTTGTTTTTCTACATGTGCTTTCAGATCAGGATTTGTTCGCACCAATTCATCGCGTTCAGCTTTTCCAGTCTATTTAACTCCCACGAAGTTGATTAAGCTGCGACAGGAGCATCACCGCCATGCGGCTGGATGACAAAGTAATAATCGTCACTGGAGCAGGTTACGGTATAGGGAAAGTCTATTCTCGGGGGCTGGCTTCCGAGGGTGCAAGAATCGTCGCTGCAGATATAGACTTTGAAGCAGCAAAATCGACAGCCCGAGAGCTCGAGGAGTTGGGTTGGAAAGCTATACCAACAAAGACCGACGTCTCAAAGGAAGAAGACACAATCAAGATGGCAGACGAGACAGTGCAAGCGTTTGGCAGGATTGATGTTCTAATCAATAATGCGGCCATCTATTCCAGTCTAGTGAAACGACAATGGGATGAGGTCCCCATAGATGAATGGGATCAAGTCTTTGCAGTGAATCTAAAGGGCGCATATCTTTGTGCAAAAGCAGTTGTCCCATATATGAAAAAAGCAGGAAAAGGCAAGATCATTAACATTGCTTCAGGCACGGTGTGGAGCGGTACCGGAAACAGAATTCATTACACAACATCAAAGGCAGGAGTAATAGGCCTCACCCGCGTTCTAGCTCGAGAACTGGGAAGTAGCAACATACTTGTGAATACAATAGCGCCTGGCTTGACTCAAACTGGACGAGCTAACACAGAACCTGAAGCTTATGACAAGTCAGCGCTCGGGCGAGCTCTAAAGAGGATTGAATATCCAGAAGATCTGGTGGGAACAGCTGCCTTTCTAGCGTCCGATGACAGTGACTTCATCACTGGCCAGACAATCAATGTAGAGGGTGGAGGACATTTTCTCTAGTGTCAAGTCATCCAGAATTAATCGAATATCGAGCCCAGACTGCCTTAATGAACGCCTAATCGCTTTCTTCTATTCTGTAATATCATAGAATAGAGATCTTTTCCAGTTCTTCAATATGTCTGACAAATCGATACATTATCTCTGTTCCATCTCGATATACTCCCCGAACACCCATAGCGCCTTTATCCACCTTGATATTTGTAAGAGAGGTTCCTTTAGTTCTTAAGACGCTGCTCATCCTACGTTCAAATTCTTTCAGAGTCTTGACAGTTACACTATTTGACAATCCAGCTCCCTTGGCCATAAGGGCTATGTCAGCACCCATTGCAGTGTGAGTTGGAATTTCACCTTTGCTCACCCCTTCGTATAACTCGTTATCAAAGACTATCACCGATAGATTACTAGGTCTTGTCTCGGCCAATGTGACCAAGGCACCCAATCCCATCAGTACAGCACCATCAGTAGTCAACGCAATAATTCTCCGCCGTGGAAGAGCTAATGCAAGTCCTATTGCAATGGGGAGAGGAGTTACCATCCCGTGGCAAGCGAATGTACCATCAGAGGGTTCCAGAGATATCCAATCGCCAACATTGGAACCACCCACCACAACGAGGCTCTTTGAGACCTTTGGAGAAAGAATCTTGAGAAACTCGTACCGTTTCATCATAAGGCCCTCTCCCCAAAGAAAAGAGCTACTGGAAAACGTGTGCCATCCATAGTCTTCTTTGCCCTAACTATACTAGATTCAATGTCAGCAGCCTTTGTTATCACCTCAAATGGGATTCGTAACGATGTAAGCACATCCTTTGCTAGACGGTGCGACTGACTCCAAAATGTGGAATCACCTATTTCGCCTCTGTTGCTTGCCAACATCAAGATAGGCATGTGGTGAAGTGTGATAAGCCTGCTTAACGATTCACAGGCAAGATTTATACCGGAATTTTCCATTATCATGACAGGTTTTTTCCCACCCATCCACGCACCCATACATAGCAGAATGCCAGTGGATTCGTTTTCTACTGGCACACATGTGAAGCTCTTATCTTTCACCACGTTTTTGTAAACCTCGTACAACCATGATTCAGGCAGATAACAAACGAAGTTTATCCCTGCTTTCTTGAGTCCAAGTAGGAATGCGTCTGAAGAGAATTTGTTCAAGATAACTGAATCTCCAAGTCCAATGATATCATGTTGTCAGGAAGTTCTGAGTAACGGCTGTAAACGTATCAGGCCTTTCGAATTGGAGCCAGTGGCCGCAGTCGTTGAATATGTGCATCTGGGCAGCAGGCATCCTCTTGAATAACTCAAGAACCTTGGTCAAAGGAATCGCTTCGTCTTGGGCTCCTGCAATGAATAGTGTATTTCCATTCCAATCACTCATATTTGCCAGAATCTCCTCTCGTACGTGTTTTTCCTGTTCTGGAGGGATGTTCGCACGAACGTGACTAGCTTCATTGTTTCCAAAAGAAGTATGCATCTGTAGAAGCAAGCCCAGAAGCTCATCCGTGATGGCCTTTTTCTGGTGTACATGCTTTAAGCACATTTCTCGCATTGTCTCTCTCGTCGGCTCCATGGCTGGCCGTCTAGCAGCGGCAGTGGGTCCCGCAGAGGATACTATAGCCAGGTGGTCCACAAGTTCTGGTCGACGTACCGCGACCCCCATAGCAAAAGAGCCACCTGCTGAGAGGCCCAGTAGATCAATTTTCTTCAGACCCATCGATTCAATAAATGCCAGAATATGCTTTAATCTCGAGTCAAAATCCATTTTGTCATCAGGTTTGTCACTGTAACCGTAGCCTAGCTGATCAAAGGCCAGGACTCTAGAGCTTTGAGATAACGGCAAAATGGTATCCCTCCAGCTTATCTCCGAACATGATCCAGGAGCAGATCCATGTAACAGAACAAGCGGCGCTCTCGTCCCCTTTTCGATATAGTAAGTTCGAAAACCTTCTACAGATACGAATTTCCCAGTCTGAGGAATTGTCTGTCCATTACCAGTTATCGCTGACATTCTTGTCTCCAGTGTAGGCTAATCGATTCTTGTACTTGTAATGGGGCCAACTCCTGTTCAACCAGTAGACGCATCATCCAAAACATAGTGATAGACTGTTCCTATCCTTTGAGTGCTCCAGCACCAAAGCCGCGAACCATGTACTTCAATACACCAATGAATAAGAGAAGTGCAGGAATAGTAAAAATGGTAGCTGCAGCCATTAGCACCCCCCAATCTATTGCAAACCTGCCGGACATATTGGCCAAACCTACTGGCATCGTATATAGATCGCCACTACTCATGAAGACAGCAGCGTAAAGAAATTCATTCCATGACCATACGAAAGCCAATATGCCCGCAGTAATTATGCCGGGGCGTGCTTGAGGGAGGGCTACCTTATAGAAAGCCTGAAACCTTGTTGCTCCATCGACCACTGCGGCATCTTCGATCTCCACTGGCACGGTATTGAAGAATGCTCTCATCAACCACAAGTTGAAGGGAAGAGTTATTGTCGGATAAGTGAGTATTAGAGCAAGATAGTTATCGACCAATCGAAGGCCTATCAACAGAGAAAAGAGAGGAATGACTAGCAAGATAGGCGGGAACATGTAGGTCACCAAGATTAGGTGCGAAAAGATTTCCTTGCCAAGGAATCTTGTTCTGCTCAAAGCATACCCTCCAAAAGTCGATGCGGTAACGACCACAGCTACAGTAGCTACTGCCACGACCAAACTGTTAGCAAAGTACCTGATGAACGGGGTCGTGGCCACCAACTTTAGGTAACTCTCAAACGTAATTGCCACTGGTACAATATGTGGCGGCCAATCGAAGAGGTCCGTGGGTTCCTTAAGTGAAGATGTCACCATCCAGTATAATGGAAAGGCCACAAGAAGTATGAGCAACCCAGTAAGTCCATAGATGCCCATTCCGGTCAGAATGTCCCGTACCTTAGAAATTCCTCTCAATTCGTTTCGCCCCTTGCAGGCCGGAACTTCATGAAGTAGACGAGTACAAAGAGGCCAATTGTCAGAAAGGTCAGGACGCTTACGGTCCCACCCAGACTGTAATCCTGTACGATGAAAGATAACCTATATGCGTATATGGGGAGAGTATGCGTAGCCATTGCTGGCCCTCCCCTTGTCAATAGCCACACTAGATCGAAGTTTGTGTACATCCATATGGTTCTGAAAATAATTATCAGTAAAATTATCGACTGAAGCTGTGGAAGGGTCACATGGATGAACTGTTTCACGCTGCCTGCCCCGTCTATCTTTGCAGCTTCGTATAGTTGTACGGGGATTGTAACTATTGCTGCTAAGAATGCAATGGTAGCGAAAGGGAAGAACTTCCAGAAGCCGACAAAGATGGCTACGATCATAGCCATATCAGGGTCGCCCAACCAGACCAGCGGCCCTCTTGTTAGCCCCAATGTTACCAGTAGATAATTGATAATTCCCACAACATCGCTAAACATCCAGCTCCAGATGAAGGTGGTAACAATTATGGGCAATACATACGGGAATAATGCTACTGCCCTCACCAGGGACCTCAGCCTCAGATCTTTATTCAACAACAATGCAGTCCCAAGGCCGACTAAGACTTGTAACGTGACCGTGCCTATTGTCCAAATGGATGTATTGATCAGAGAAAAATAGAAAGTAGGAGAAGATAGTAGCTTCTGATAGTTCTGAAGACCTACAAAATCCATACCTGACTGAAATAGTACTCGTTCATTGAAACTTAGCCAGAGGACCCAAATTGCAGGGTAAATGCTGAATATCCCTAAGGTAAAGATAGACGGTGAGAGCAGTAGCAGTCCGAATTTGGCTTCGCTACTTAGTTTCATGTAGAGGCTTCGACATGCGCACTACTCATAGGGGAAGTTCCCGATTTCTTCCTCTACCATCTTCTGATATTTCTTTGCCACTTTATCGATAGGCTCACCCTTCAGTATGACCTCTTGCATTGCGTCTTGGACATGTCCGGAATAGTTCATCTCCATAGAGTTCACGTTAGGTCCAATGCCCAATTCGAAAGCCGGATGGAAGCCGTTCTTCAGATTAAGCCAGTAGCCTTCAAGGGCCCCTGGCCAGTTCTTTACGCTAGTGGCCTCGTTCCACGCAGGCTCATCAAACACATAATCTCGCGAGGGGAAGACTAGAGTTGGCATTAGAGTAACCCAGCGAATATAATCATCACCAGTCATGAAGTGGAGTACGAATTTCTTCGCCAGCTCTGGGTTCTTACTGTCCGTGGAGACATTCAGATAATCCATCCAAGCGACGGTTCCATAAACGACATTGGTTGGACGTCCTGGGGGTACAGGCATAGAAGTAGTGCCAATCCTTCCGATTAGCCCTGGATTATTTTCCTCAATGGCCATCAAGGCTCGCCCACTATCAGGGGCCATCGAAACCTTACCCATAGCGAAGAGGCGGTGAAATTCATCACCTGTAACTCCTGCAGATGGTGGAGAGTACTGTTGTAGATCTGCTGTGAGCTCCAACATCTTCTTGAATTCTGGAGAATCAAGGTTGGGCACAAATTCGTCGCCAACCAGTTTGTAGTAGCTTCCGCCCAATGCAACGGTCAAAGCATGACCCCAAGAGAACGAGGGCCAGTCCTTCGCGGTTGGGTTAAGCCAGCCATGTACGTCAATCATACCATCCCCGTCCTTATCGACGGTCAACTTGTCAGCGGCATCTGTAAACTCATTCCATGTCCATCCAGACATTGGAGGTAACGGTATTCCAGCTTCCTCGAAGTGGTCGATATTGTATAGGAACATATTTCCTACAAGGTTATGAGGAATACCATACGTTTTCCCGTCGTATTCGCTGAACTTGTAAAAGGCGTCAGACTGGCCCGTCAACTCGGCGCGAACGTCATCAAGGGGTAAGAGCACGCCTTGTTTCGCCATTCCTACGACGTCACCACCACCGATGTAGAGGATATCTGCGACCGTTCCTGCCGCGATGGCTATATCCATCTTCTCGCGAACTATATCCTCAGCTACTGGCTCTTGTGTGACCGTCACACCCGGATTCTGCTCCATGAAACTGTCAATTATATCCTGAACAGCCCCTTGTTCCCTGGGGCTGGCAGCACTATGCATGAAAACTAGCGTCTTTTCCTGAGGGGCAAGTATGGGGAGAATAAAGTACAGACTTGAAGAAATAACCAATACCGCAACAATAGCAATTCCTAAGAGGACTTTCGTTTTCGGCAAGGCGAGCTTTCCTTTTGTCCCTTTTGACATGATGTCCATAGCCAAGGCATTACACGATTATATAGTTATTGTAAAGAACAAAAGAGGCGACCAAACCACATGGTGAATATTAGGATTGAAGGAGTGATCAAGAGATATGGGGACAATACTGCTCTCAATGGCATCACTCTCGAGGTTCACGATAAAGAATTCATGTCATTGGTTGGTCCCAGTGGATGTGGAAAGACTACATTACTCAGAATAATAGCAGGACTGATCAGTCCAGATGAGGGCGATATCTACTTTGATGACAACAGAGTTACCGAAATATCCCCGCAGGATAGAAATGTCGGAATGGTCTTTCAAAACTATGCGTTATATCCGCATATGTCGACATATGACAACATAAGTTTTGGTTTAAGGCTCAAAAGAGTTTCCAAGGATCAGGTTAATCGACGCGTACAGGAAGTATCAGAATCATTAGGGATTTCACATCTCCTGAATCGCAAGCCAAAGGAGCTCTCTGGAGGGGAACAACAGAGAGTAGCTCTAGGAAGGGCTCTGGCCAGATCTCCAGAGGTTTTCCTAATGGATGAACCTCTTAGTAACTTAGATGCAAAACTGCGCGTATACATGCGGGCAGAGTTAAAGAGGATTCAAAAGGATTTAGACATCACTACAGTTTATGTGACACATGACCAGCTTGAGGCAATGGCAATGTCTGATAGAATGTCCGTAATGAATAAAGGAGACATACATCAAACAGATACCCCGATAAACATCTATGATCACCCTGAAAATCTATTCGTAGCTGGATTTATTGGCAGCCCACCTATGAATCTCTTTGAGGGCAATATTACGAAGAAAGCTCGTCGGAACGTTCTGGATTTGAGTTGGTATAATCTAGACCTAAGCACTTTACCTCGTCATCGTCAGCTTGACGAATTTGAAGGGGAGCTTATGATTGGCATAAGACCGGACGATATTACTATCGATGATGTAGAAGGAATGTTCAAGGCAAAAGTAACTCTAGTCCAACCACTGGGCGCAACACAATTTGTTCATCTTTCAGTAGGAGATAAGCTCATCACCTGTAATGCCCCAGTGGATCAACGCGTAAAAGTAGGGGATGACAAATTTGTGAGATTTGATACACGTAGAATACACTTATTCAACAAGAAAAAGGAATCTAGAATTCATGAATAATTTCACATAATGAACATAAAAAAGCTCACAATATACAATCATGTTATCAAAACCTTTTTTGAAGGGTTGATAATAGAAACAGAGGAGCGGTCTTGTTAATGCGACAAAAAATTCCTTCCATGTGTAACGTATGTTACAATACGTGCGGGGTGCTTGCTGTATCTGACGGAAAGGAGCTCATCAGTATTGAGGGAAATCCAGACTTCCCCATTGGTAGAGGAAGGATCTGCAGTAAAGGAGCAGCAGCAGTAGTCCTGCACAGTGCGCCCAGTAGAATCAACTACCCCATGATGAGGACGAATCCGGAAAAGGGGATTGGCGTTGATCCAAAGTGGAAGAGGATAAGCTGGGATGAAGCAATAGGCTTAATCGTCGAGAAACTTAAGGAGTGTAAGTCTAAAGATCCCCGTTCGTTACTTGTCGCTAATTCAGTGGCCCACCTCCACACCGGGCCTGGCATAGCGGCCTTCGTAACGGCCTTTGGAACCCGGAACTTCTGGACTTCAGGATCTAACCATTGTGGTAATGGAGAGCATCTGATGTGTGGCACTCTGCACTCCTCTTGGTTCAAGATGCCTGACTTCCGTTACTGCAACTATCTCATGGTCTTCGGGACTAATCTTGGAACCAGCGGCTACTATGACCTAAACACGACAGCCAAATGGTTAGCTGAAGCAAGGATGAGGGGTATGAAGATGGTAGTAGTCGACCCCATCATGAATGCTGCTGCAGCAAAGGCTGACGAATGGCTACCAATAAGGCCAGGAACTGACGGCATGCTCGCCCTGGGCATGCTCAACGTCGTTCTGAATGAGATGGAGGTATATGACGAGGAATTTCTTAAAGAGCACACCAATGCCCCTTACTTAGTAGGGGCTGACGGCTACTACGTTAGGGATAAGGAGAATGGCAAGCCCCTCATCTGGGATTCTGAGAAACAAGTAGGGAAGACATACGACGAATCCTTGCTCAAACATCCGGCATTACTCGGTGAGTACGAAGTCAATGGAGACAAATGTAAACCGGCCTTCAATTTACTCAAGGATCACGTGAAGAAATATGACGCAAGTACCGTCTCTACAACAACCACTATACCTCTGAAAACTATCAAGAAGATAACTCAGGAATGGGTTGAAGCCGCCCAGATAGGCAAGACTATAGAGATAGAAGGCAAGCTACTTCCATATCGACCTGTAGTAGCCCTCTACTTCAAGGGCGCTCAAGGCCATAAGCATGCCATGCTGACAGCCATGTCCATCGAGCTACTGAACGAAGTCATGGGCAATGCGGAAACTCCAGGAGGGGTAATTGGAGAGAACAGCGTATGCTACGGGTACCCCGCCACCAGTAGACCAGCGTGGTCCCCCAAGGAGGGCCCAGACGGCCTAATGGCTACAGGGCCTTGGCTGCCTTGGGGCATACCCTACCCGCCAGCAGAGCCAAAGATCCCAGAGACACTCGCCTTACAGGAGCTCTTCCCATTGAGCATACATCCAAATACGCTCCACCTTACCCTTAATGACCCGGAAAAGTTTGGCCTACCCTACAAGCCCCAAGTAGCACTGATATACGGCTGCAACGCTGTGATGACTACCACTAACCCTGACAAAGTGGCCGAAGGACTCAAGAAGATACCGTTCATAGCCGACTTCAACATATTACTTGATGAAACTGCAGAGCTAGCCGATGTTGTCCTCCCCGACACATGGTATTTAGAGAGGTTAGGTGCCCCCTTCATCCTGAGACAAGCTTCTAGAAACAACTCCCTGCCCATGGTGGGAGAAGAGTGGGGTTATGGTATCCAACAAGCCACCGTAGAACCTTTGGGGGAGAGGAGGAACGGACTTATGGTCCTGCTAGAGATAGCGGAAAGGCTTGGCATAGCTGCAGAAATGTACAAGTCCTTCAACCGCTCTTACGGACTTGCGGACAAACACGCACTTGATCCTAACAAGAAATATACGTGGGAGCAGATCGTTGACTCAGTCTACAAACACTATTTTGGAGAAGAGCATGGATTAGAATGGTTCAAACAGCACGGAGTAATAAAATGGCCCAAAAGAGTTGAAGAGGTATACTGGAAGCGTTTCCACCACTTTGGCAGGGTCCCACTATACTTTGAGCACTTCAAAGGTATTGGAGAAAAGGTAGAGAAAGTGAAGGGTGCCCTTAAGCTGGATGACCTCGATACCAAAGATTATCAGCCCATGCCAGACTGGAAGCCTTGTCCGGCATATCGAGACGAGGAGAAGAGTGACGAGCTCTACGCGATTTACTACAAGAGTGTACTCCATGTCTTCCAGTACACGATAGAGAATCCCTTGCTCGATCAATTGACAGAGAAACATAGTTCCTATCTCTTGGCCATCAACGCTAGCACGGCTGCTAAGATGAAATTAAAAGAGAAGGATATGGTTGAAGTGAAGTCGGAGGCGACCGGGCAGAGCGTACAAGGTATGGTCCATCTGACTGAGAGGGTTCACCCTGAGGTCATAGGTCTCCTCGGTACAGGAGGCCACTGGTCGAAATCTCTCAAGATTGGGAGTAAGACTGGAAAGGGTGTATGCGCAGAATGGCTCATACCCATAGACCTGAGTACCCTTGATGGGGTATCCGGAAATCAAGATCTATGTTCTCGGGTGAAGATCAGGAAGATAGAAAAGGCATCTGTCTCTGTTCCAGTCATAAAGGCTTTAGCCTGACGTCTACTAATACACTCTGTCCTTTATTTACCTGATCGAGACCACGGGACAAGATCTCTTCCAGCGATCCGGGATCTTCTGCAGTAATCCCTGTTATACCGCAAGCCTGAGCTATTGCCGCGTAATCAGGGGGTTCTTCGAATTCTATTCCGATGTACTTGTTATTGACCTTCGACGAACCTTCGGGATAGGTTCCTAGAAGATTTGATTTGACTGCAGCATACCCCCGGTTGTTGAGAATTACGGTAAGGATGGATATCCCATAACGCTTTGCTACCCATAATCCTGCTACAGGATTGGCAAAGGTAAAGGAACCGTCGCCGGTTATGGCGATGACTGTCTTATCGCTGCAGGCGAGCTTGGCTCCTAGTGCTGCTGGAAGCCCCCAACCCATGCTACTGCCGCCTACGCCAAAGAAAGTCCCTGGTACTGTGGTATCTACATAGTCTTGTGACAACCCGGAGTTACTCACAGAGTCGTCTACGATCAGGCTGTCTTCGCCCTTGATCTTGTTCAATACGTAGAACAACCATGAGGGATCTATTGGCTTGGATGATTCTCCTTTGCGTGCAGCTTGAATTAACGTTTGGTGTTGGGCTTCATGTTCATTCTTAAGCATGGCATTACGATTCGCGATTCTTTCCTTGTAAGAGGACGGGAGTATTTGTTTTATCATGGAGTTTAGGGACGGTAATGCTAGGCTTGATTCTGCTGCCATGGAAATATCTGCAGGGAATCCCCATATGGGGATGCGATCCTTCAGAGGGTCAGTGTCAATCTGAATTATTTGGGCGTCTTGCCTGATTTTTGCAACGGAGATGCGCCTAGCTCCGTACGGGAGCCATGGTGCATCGACATCGACTAGGAGAATTACATCTGCCTTTTCGAGATGATCGTGTAGACGTCTTCCTTGATAGTTTGGGTGAGTGGAAAAGAAGTTAGTCCTATTTCTTTTCGGTTCAACCACAGCCGCTCCCAGCAATTCGGAGAGCTCCATTAAGGGTCCCACCGCTGAGACTCTTCTTCCAAGATAGCTCGTGACGATTACGGGCGTTTCTGCCTCGACTAGAGCTCTTGCAGCTCTCATCAAGGCCTCAGGATCAGCTTGTGGTGGAGAAGGAGGTGGATGTCTTACGGGAGAAGGTATCTCCAGGGAGGCCCTTTTTTCCATGAGCACCTCACGCGGTAGCATCAGGTAGGTTGGTCCTTCTGGTATTGCAGTGGCGGTTTGAACGGCTCTCACGAGGGCATACGGTAAGTGCTCTGCACTTCGTACTTGATAGAACCACTTGACGTAATCGCGAAGGATTAAGCTCTGATCCGGAGTATCTTGCATCCATTGGACGAATATGTCTCTCGATCCCTTGACTTTGTTGTCTATGACGGCAGGTGTTATTCCAGCGCAGAGAACTAGAGGTACTCTGTCTCTTAGTACATTGTGGAGGGCGCTGCCGCAGCTCTGGGTACCGACATCTGCGTGCACAAAGACGAGTTGCGGTTTTCCGGTGAGCATTGCGTATCCTTCTGCCATGGAGACAGCAATGCCTTCATACGGGCATAGAATATCGATCGGCTTCTTCAGCCCCATAGTCTGGAGCTTGGCCATGTTCTCAATGACTGGAACGCTATCGCTTCCAGCATTCATGAAGACATAATCAAAGCCCAACTTGCCTAATGCCTGTACAAAGGTTTCTGCCACTTCAACTTCTTTCGTGTCTTCGGGACTGTAAGCTGTCATACCTACTCCTAATTTCTATGCATGTAGGTCTTTTAGTCTTTCACATCGCCTTGGCCTTTTTCGTGATTTTCGCCTCAAACCCATGGAAGGTCGCCACAGAAAATCATTTTTTTTTCAAAATCCTAGATAAGGACTCTTCAACGATATGGTCAAAATGAGGGTTCTTGATGGGCGATCGTCGGTATAGTTCGGCATTGAAACCCTCTGTCGCTATTACTGGTCTCCGCCTTGGAGGGAGTCTCATGGGTCTCCACTCTCTTTTGAGTGGATCCAGTATGTGATGTATCAGCGAGAAGGCGTATAGTATCTGTCTCAGGCGCTCCCCTTCGTGGCAATGGGTTCCAACTGTGCTGTCTCAGCTTTCTTGACCCTGACCTTGGCGCATAAGTCGGGGTTGCCTGAAGGACCATCCACAGAGCGCAGGTCACTTCCTATGAGCCATTCCATCGATACGCCCTTTCCTTTCTTGTTCCCGATCTTGAGAGATTTCGACCAGTGGCCTCCTGTGCCTAGGATGCCTATGACTGAGGAATGGATTCTCTCAGTGAGGTGAGCCATGCCTTTTACCATCATCCCACTTTGGGCCGACTCCACAGAGATCACGTCCCCT
>DAEN01000064.1:21648-21926 GCA_002495315.1 Thaumarchaeota archaeon UBA141 | reverse complement strand
TGGTTCAAGAGCCATGGACACGTGGAACAGGGCGAAAAAACGATCGAGGAAGCCTATACGAGGCCCTTCCACAAGGGGAGGATGCCCGTCTATCTGGAGCACCTGTTGGATGCAGGTCGAGACCTGAAGAAATTCACTAAAGACGAGCTAGATCTGGATTGGGATGTAAGCGACTACCATCCACTCCCTGATTGGAAACCCTGCCCATCCTATGACGAGCATGACCCCGAGTACGATCTCTATCTGGTGAACTATAAACTCCCATATCATACCCATAC
>DAEN01000064.1:0-21270 GCA_002495315.1 Thaumarchaeota archaeon UBA141 | reverse complement strand
GATTTCCGCGTTCAAATGAATGTCTCAACAGCTCAAAGGAAAGGGCTCAAGGATGGCGATCCGGTCTGGGTGGAATCGAAGGAGGGGGTCAAAAAGAAGGCCGTCCTGAGAACCACTGAAGCTGTCCATGATGAGGTCCTCGCAGCTCCCGGAATCTTCGGGCATTGGGCTACGAAGATGCCACAGTCCAAAGACAAGGGTTTCAACGTCAATGCTTTCATACCGATCAGCCTGGATAGAATAGATTCTCTCTCCTCAGCCCTCGACTCCTGCGTCAAAGTTAGGGTCGAGAGAGCGGACTGACATCTCCATTTGCCAAAGAAGGGACCACTGGCGCAGTTCCCCTCTATCCAGAATAAGAACTCACTTTAGAGCCGGTTGGCATCGCGTTGCACTAATGAGTTATGACTTTGACCCGCGCGTCAAATCGACTATTGTAACTTTCTCTGAAGTGTACTTGAAACTTATGTCATGTTGTTCAGCAGGCAGGCGATAACCCCCACATTCGAAAGGATAAGCAAGTACTCCGCTTGGAAGATCTGCATTAGGCGTATAACATTCCCAATAAAAGAATGAACCGGGCTGAACCCAATGAAGATAGCGTCCTCCATTTTGAACGGTCGGATTCTCTAATGTATGTGATACTTTGAAACGAAAGGAGGCCATGGAGTGAGTACCGACACTACCTGCGAATCCAATTACTTCTCCACGTTTTACCGTGTGTCCAATTAGAGCATCACATGAACCTGCATTACCCTTTTCTGAAATCACATAATCATCAACAGAAAAGAATATGTGTCCCTGGGCTTGGGTAGTGCCTTGCCACTCTTCAACTTCACCGCAATCGGGATCTTGATTGTGACCAAGCAATAGTGGTGAGCTTAACAGATGATAGGTGCATATGGCCATACCCGGCCAATCAGAACTTGCAGACTTGAAACATAATTCCAAGTCATTGTATGGAGTCTGTTTTTGTCCGTCGGCTTGAACTCGATAGTTGGCATTTCTATTAGTAAAGCCTACCAGCACCATATCGATAGGCGAAAGCACGGGCGTTCCATGATCAAGTTCGAATTCCATGCTAGTCTTATCATGATATGGTGGACAACCGGGACAACCGCCAACTTTGGGGCCGAGCGTGATTATATTGGGGTCAGCGCCTGTACCATATACTTGCGTATGAGTATTGATACCTTCCATACTGGGTGGCGGTGAAGTAATTGCGGACGCGCTCGTATCAGGTACACTTAGAATAGACTGATCCGCTTCTTCTCCAGAAGTTAAAACAAGAAATCCCGCTGCTGCTCCTACAGTGAGAACGACAACTAGAGCAACTATTGCGATTGTTTTTGTTCCCGGAGGTTCGTTCATTTGACCTCCGTCACCATGTTCACGTTGCCCCTGACCGATGGATCTTGTCCCTGATCTCCTTGAGGGCCTCTATCACGCCATCCAATGCTTCGGGAGTCACTATGACCCCGAACTCCTTCGGCTCCTTTCCCGGAGGAGCGACTTGCTTGATGATGTGAGCCCCCTCACAGTGGTATTGAGAGTCCACTTGCTCCTGCACAATGAACTTGCCGAACTGCGAATACTGGATCTCCTTCTTCATTATTTCACCCATCGTCACCACATACCCTCATTTTCCCATGCGTAGGCGGTTTAAAAGGTGACTACCCTCTCTGCCGCTTTCGTGTGGTTTATGAAGTCCGGCATTCCAGCAAGGGTGCCTACGGCTGGAGTGGCATCTCCGTTCCTCGCTACCCAACAGGGCTTGCAGACGTAGAGCGAAACCTTGTCCTCTACCGCACTCTTAACATCTGCTAACGGTGGGAGACCGGGTGCCTTTATGTCGAGAGCGGAGCCCTTCACCCTTGCGAGGTTTACGGCTTCGTTGAAGAGCCAGAAGGTCACCTCATCTCCTTGCTCCGAGGCTGTCTTCGCGGCCACCCACGGTATACTCGCCATCGTAACATCGTCGCTTCCTCTGTAACTGACTACCAGGAATTTCATCTCTCTGCATCACCCATGCAACGCACCATGGATTGTCTTCACTTGAGGGCGTTCATCCCTCCCTTGACCACACGGACCTTCCGCCCCTTGCCGCTGAGGAGACCCGCTATGAAGCTACTAGTCTGTCCCGACTGGCAAATGAGAACGGCGTCGTGGGGGATCTGCTCGATCCTATCCGCTACCTGGCCGAAGGGGATGTTCGTACTGGCGTTGGGTAGGTGTTCCTTCTCGTAAGCATCCGGCGGCCTCACGTCTATAAGGCTAGGTACGTCTTTTGCCTCCGCAGCTTCCACAAAGAAGAGTGTAGGAGGCTTCGTTTCTCTCAGGATATCAGTGCTCACGGCACCCCAGGGAGAGGTAAGGGTTATACGTATTCTTCAGTTAATAACTCGGCATCCCATTAATTTTCACTACACTGTTAGTAGTTCTATGACCTTCCGTAACATCAAGTGCATTCAAGACGAGCATCATCTTCTCCACTACGCCCTCCTTCTTGGCGGAGCCCCCGGGTAACCACTTGACTGATTTCAGATCGTGACCAGCGTCAAAGACACGCTTTAGCCTTGCCAGCTCTTCAGAGAGCTTTGCATCCATCGTATCCTTCCTGCTGACGCTTTTAGGGCAGCTTAGCGACAAGTCTAACCCCTAGAATTCTTTTGGGTTTGGGCTTACTAGTCAGCCCAAACTCAACTATTTGCTTCTGGCCATCTCAGACAAAGCTGCCAGCAACAATCCCTGCCTCTCGAATAGAGCACCCCCACCATCTCGGTTGTCATCACATAGAAAGCGAAATTATTTGAGAGAGCTCAGCTATGCATTGAGGGATGGAGAAGCGGATCCTTGGCAAGACAGGGCTAGATGTATCTGTGATAGGATTCGGCGGAGGAGGGATTGGCCACGTGTTCGGCCCTACGACAGATGAAGAGTGTCAGAAGGCAGTCAAGGGAGCCATAGATATGGGCATCAACTACTTCGACGTAGCTCCTCTTTACGGCGACGGGAAGGCTGAGAATAACCTTGGGAGAGCTCTTCAAGACGAAAGGAGAGAATCAGTCTATATCGGTACCAAGGTTCGATTATCTCAGGAAGACCTTGTAGATATCGAAGGTGCCGTTCGCCGATCCGTGACCTCGAGCTTGCAGCGCCTCAGGACGAGCTTTGTGGATCTGCTTCAGATTCACAATCGACTTAGGGTATCTCAGATCTATCCCCCTAGCGCCGGGAAGGCTCAGAACGAGCTCCTCGTTAGGGATGTCCTCAAAAATGGAGGCCTTCTCGATGCCATGAAGGAACTCAAGAAAGAAGGGGTAGCTAAACACATAGGCTTCACAGGTTACGGAGATGCAGACGCAGTGAGGCAGGTCTGCCAAGTGGAGGAATTTGAAACCGTTCAGGTTCACTATAACATGATTCAACAAAACGCCACAGGCAAGGAGCAACTCATGGAGACTGAATGGCCTCAGCCGGCAATAATTCCCCTTGCAAAGGAGAGCAAACTGGGGATGATAGGGATAAGGCCTCTTGCCGCTGGAGTCCTTTCGAATTCGCCCGATAGAATTGGTCAACCAGGCTCAGAGCTCGCGAGGAATACAGAGAAAGCCAAAGCCTTGAGATTCTTGCAAAAAAGCCCCTTCAAGACGCTTTCAGAAGTAGCACTTGTCTTCGCTCAAATGAACGAAGAATTGGCAACGATAGTCCCCGGTGTTAAAAGCGCAGCGGAGATCGAGGAAGCGGTCCATACCCTGGGGTTACCCCGCCTGTCTAAACAAGATCTAGACACCATAGAGAAACTCTATCGCACGCAATGACTCTCGTAAAAGTAAAAGCAATCACCTCCCCTAAAGGCTGGCGCCTCTTTCTGTTCCGACTTCCCATCTGGCTGTTTAGATTTAGGCTTGGTTGGATTTTTGGGCGACAGCTACTGCTTCTCTACCACACGGGGCGAAAAAGCGGGCAGATTTACACAACAGTTCTAGAAGTCATCCGCTACGATAAAGTCAGCAATACATATTTCCTTGCTTCCGGATTTGGTGAAAATTCTGACTGGCTCAATAACTTAATGGCGACACCAGCGGCTCGCGTCATGGTTGGTATGCGGCAACATAGCGTTGTGGCCGCTCGACTTGAACCTGCCGAGGCGGCAGAAGAATTACTGAAATACTGGCGACAGAAGCCACTGCGTTTTCAATATATGATAATTCCCTCACTCGGGTATAAAGGCGATGCCACCGAAATTGATGTGAAGGCATTGGCCGAACACGTCCCGATCTTTTCTCTCACTGCTTGCGCGGCGACGAAATATACGTAGAGACAAAATGAGAAGGAAACGAGAAAGATCAGCATGAATAGGAATATCAAAACCGATCGCGATATTCCAACATGGGCACAAGGAGATCCCCTAATGGAGTGGTACGCGGAAAAAATATGGGGCAAACGGGTTGAGGATGACAACAAACTGTTCGAGATCATGAGCTTACAAATCTTCCAGGCAGGTCTCTCCTGGCGTATGATCTTGGCCCGTCGTGACGCATTCCGAAAGGCCTTCAAAGGTTGGCGAATTAGCAAAGTTGCTAGAATGAATTCACGTTATGTAGAAACACTCTTGCAAGATGCTTCAATAATCCGTAATCGCGCGAAGATTGAAGCTTGCATTGCAAACGCTAGTATTGTTGAAGGAATACAAAAAGAGCATGGCACTTTTTGTAACTGGTTCTATAATGTGTTGGAGGGAGACGATCTAGTTGATCTCCAGAAAACCATGCGCAAGACTTTCAGGTTTATAGGACCAGAAATCGCACGAATGTGGCTCATGGCATGCGGAAGGATCACCCCTAATATTTAGGCCGTAGTTCAAGTAGGCTCGTTCAAGAATCGTTTCCATTCAGACTCGGCAACTCTGGCAAACTCCACACACTACATTCGAAGCTGACTAGTAAACAACAAAGCAAGACTTATGTGACGAGGAAAACTTTCCAGAAGCAGGTGTAAAGCCATTCGGCATCTCCTCCTGTTGGCTCGGAGATTTCTTTTCAAGAAGAAAGGAAGCACCATTATAGCGAGCAGTGCCGTTGCGGCAACGATCTTTCTCAGCATATTTACGGGAGTCATTTTCACCGGTGTAAAGCTAGGGGTAATTGACCAGATCGCCGATTATCAAGTTGGACATGTTTTGATCTCAAATGATAAGGGGCTAATATCGACTCAAGAAACACATAGGATTTCTTTGGTTACACGAACCAACCCTATGGTCGTCGGAGGGACGTCCAGAATTACAACTAGTGCGGACCTCAAATTCTTTGGAATGGAAGGAGTACTCGAACAATCCAGAATTAGCACTTTTGGGGTGGATCCAACCCTGGAACAGAAAGCCTCAAGGCTCTCATCGGTGGTCAGTGAGGGTGCATTCATACAATTTCAGAACGAGATCGTCATCGGGTCAGAGATCCTGACTCAAGCCAAAGCGAAGATTGGTTCAATAGTCGAGATGACAGTCTCAGGACTGGGTAATGACGACGTGACCAAGAAGTTTGTCGTCGTCGGAGTTAGTGATGTCGGTGGGTTCTCAGGCTTCAGCCAGAGTGCGATCATACACATCAAGACTTTGCGAGAAATGATGAATTTAGGTACTGGAGAGAGTGGCTCTTATCTCGTCAGACTTTCCGATATTTCCAACGCAGAAGAGGTGGCTGAGTGGTTAAAGAATAGACTGGTTACATCCGACTCGGATGACAATACTGAGCTAAGGATTGAACCTATTGAGGTGAATACGAAAAGTTTCGCGACAACCTTCGATCAGCTTATCGCTTTCATTAATTTGATCGGATTTGTTGGAATGGGTGCTGCGGCTCTTGGTATAATTGTGGTGCTTATGATGATGGTTTCAGGGAAGACGAGAGATATCGGTTTACTTAGAGCAATCGGAATCAAGAGGGGCGGGATTATCGTACTTTTCATGCTCAATGGCGCAATCATTGGAGTCATAGGTGCAATAACTGGCGGAGTTGTTGGGAGTATAGCAATCGTTTACCTTCATTTTTATCCTGTTGCTTTCTTCGGTGGAATTGCACCAGTAGTAGCCTTGGATCCTACTAAACTATTACAACCTATGATACTCGGCTTTACCATTAGCGTTCTGTCATCTATCTACCCTGCATGGAGGGCATCGAGGTATAGACCTGCAGAGGCGATGAGATATTTCTAGACAGATTGGTGACAGCAAGAAACTGCTCCTTGAGAACGTGGGGCGGATTTACGGGGACCCGAATTCTCCAGTGGAGGCTCTGCGGGGAGTCTCTTTTACCGTAGACCATGGAGAAATGGTAGCAATTGCAGGTCCCTCCGGGTCAGGGAAATCGACACTACTCAACCTCATTGGTATGTTGGATGCTCCATCCTCAGGCAGAATCGTAATCAATGGGATAGATGTCGGTGGGCTCTCTGAGGACGAAAAAGCAGTCATGCGTAATGAAGAAATTGGATTCATCTTTCAGTTTTCTAACCTTATCCCTGAACTTACAGCATTAGAAAACGTAATGCTCCCTGGTATGATAGGAAAGAAGAACGGCTTTGACCTCCGAAAGAAGGCCATTGATCGACTAACTCAGGTGGGTTTGAGCTCCAAAGCCCGGTCTGGCGCAAGCACGCTTTCTGGGGGCGAGATGCAGAGAGTAGCAATAGCTCGGTCTCTGATAAATGACCCATCTCTTGTACTTGCAGATGAGCCCACTGGAAATTTGGATTCAAAGAATAGCGAGGAATTGATCAACCTGATGCGGGATCTAAACAAGAAAAACAATCAGACTTTTGCAATCATTAGTCATGATCACAAGATTGTAGCAAAGTGTGATAGAGTAATTCGCATAAGAGATGGAATGATTGAAGACCAAGAAGACGATGTTGGCTCTTCCGATGTTACTTCTACTGGCGATAAGTCTCTAAATGACAAGAAGACACTCGAAAAATTGAGGGAAGAAAATAAGATACTCCGAACGAGGCTAGGTAAGTTAGAGCAAAAACGTCGCTGATATTCATCTCCACCAGCTTAGCAAAGAAGGGAATTTGTGTGAGTTCGTCAAAATTCCGGCCCCCTATATTTGCGTGGACCCTGACAGTCTTGAAGCTCAAGTCATTGACTGCTCTCTCGGCCTCCTTGATCAGCTCCTTGTGGCGAATGATAAAGACAATGTCAAAGATCTCTGGGCGACCAATTAATACATGGGGCAGAGATCGACGGATTCATCGGAGAGACTACCAATGAGGTATCTGGAGATCGCAGAAGCATTTGATAAGATGGAGCTAACTACAAAGAGACTTGAACTCACTGATCTTCTAGCCGAACTACTTAGAGATACTCCAAAGTCAGAGATACACAAAGTCGTCTATCTATTGCAGGGTAAGCTCTGCCCTGATTATCTGGGAGTCGAACTCGGTGTAGCTGAAAAACTTGCTCTCAAAGCTGTTGCTGTTTCCGCTGGAATCGAACTTCGTAGAGCTCAGGAGATTTTTGACAGTACAGGCGATATTGGTAAGACGGCAGAGGCGCTTCTGGCTACCCGTATTCAAGCAACTCTGTTCTCAGAACCATTAATGGTAAATCGTGTTTACGAAGTATTGGAGAAGATAGCTGCTAAGAAAGGCGGTGGTTCTGTTGAGCTCAAGAACCGTTATCTGGCTAGTCTTCTGAATGACGCGGCACCCAACGAGGCTAAACACATCATTCGCGCCGTCACAGGCAGAGTTCGTTTAGGAATTGCGGATTATACAGTTCTGGACGCACTTGCAATTGCATATACCGGTGATCGCTCCAATAGGAAAATACTCGAGCGTGCATACAACATATCTGGCGATCTCGGTGCTATTGCTAGCGTTGTTGTGGAAAAAGGCCTCCCCGGCCTCCAGAAGCTAAGGGTACGGGTTGGCCAACCAATTCGTCCTATGCTGGCTGAGCGGATCGAAACTGCAGAACAAGCACTTGAGAAGTCTGGACGAGAATGTGCAGTTGAGTTCAAGCTGGACGGTGAAAGACTCCAAATTCATAAAGATGGATCTTCTGTGACACTCTTCTCACGTAGGCTCGAGAACATCACTTCACATTACCCTGATGTTTTAGAGCTAATTGCTCACCATGTGAAGGCAGAAAAGTCGATTCTAGAAGCAGAAGCTGTCCCCATAGACCTAGATTCCGGGGAATATTTGCCCTTTCAAGAGCTCATGCATAGACGACGAAAACACGGGATCGCTCAAGCTGTGGATGACTATCCGGTCAAATTGAACATCTTCGACGTCCTTTACGTCGATGGGGAAGACTATACCGTCGTTCCACATCGAGAACGACGAGGCACTTTGAATACACTGGTCGAATCAGATGAGAGAATACAAACAGTACCTGCCATAGTGGCAAGCTCGGCCAAGGAAATCGAAGATTTCATGGGACATGCTGTGGCTGCGGGTTGCGAAGGTGTAGTTGTAAAAGATCTCGAAAGTCCATACCGTGCTGGTGCTCGAGAGTTTGCTTGGATAAAGCTAAAACGCGAATATCAAACCGAGCTCACCGATACTTTAGATCTCATTATAGTGGGTGCTTTTCACGGAAGAGGTCGTCGTGCCGGAAAATATGGTGCTTTTCTTCTAGCTTGTTTTGATGATAACGAAAACCTCTACCGGACCGTATGCAAAATCGGGACTGGTTTCACTGATGAACACTTGGCAGAATTTCCCAAATTACTTCGGCCTTCAGTCTTGTACAAGAAGCATCCCATGGTTGATTCCAAGATGGACGCTAATGTCTGGTTAGAACCAAAATTGGTCATTGAGATCGGTGCTTCTGAGGTGACCCTAAGTCCGATCCACACTGCTGGCTATGGATCTGTCAGACCAGAGAGTGGGTTAGCTTTGCGATTTCCAAAATATATGGGCAAGATTCGTACAGACAAGGCTCCCAAAGATGCTACAACAGTGACCGAACTGGTTGCGATGTATACAGCTCAATCCAAACGCGTACAATCGACAAGGGGGGAAGTTCATTGACGACGCAAAGACAAAACGAGACGACATTCCAGGAAATTGCGGTTCAGCTCTATAGTCTTGATAAAGTAATGCAGGAGATCGAAGAACTTGTTATTCTTTGAGCCTTCGCTTAATTTCCTCTACGAGGCATAGGACTTCTTCAAAACTTGTTGCGCGTCGGACCCAAGGGCTATCGGGGACTTTGTGGTTCCAGGGCTGGTTGTACAAGATGACTCGCTTTTTCAGATTAGCTGCTCGGACGACATTAATTGGTGCGTCGTCTATGAATACATCGTAATCGAGAAGGATCTTATCTTCTCCGCGAACGACACTTATGAAGTGCGAGTACGAGATTTGGTGGTGAATTAGCCACTTCTTTACAAATGGAATGGTGTCTTCGCTCCGGCCAGTAACGATGTCTACTTGGCCATGTCTTTGAATGCCTTTTACTCTCGTTGCTAGATCTGGTTCTGTCGGTGGGACTTGTTTCCATTCACGCCAAGCTAGGGAGAAAATTCTGAAGAATTCATCCTGTGAGATTCCAGCTATCTTCCAAAAGTTCCAGGTCTTTACGTCCTGCTTGACCAGATGAGTGTTGTGGAGCTCGTTGCAGATGTTGACCCATGGGACTGTGATGTCCGCCAACACACCGTCTATATCCAATGCGATCTTCAAAGATTTGGTTCTCCTATCGTCTGGAAAGAATCAAATTC
This sequence comes from Thaumarchaeota archaeon UBA141, assembly GCA_002495315.1. GTDB lineage: Archaea > Thermoproteota > Nitrososphaeria > Nitrososphaerales > UBA141 > UBA141. Next base: position 11,539 of record DAEN01000064.1, on the reverse strand, counting down.
GGGAAAATGACTGTGATTAATCAGTAGTGTGGGAGCTCCTAATGGATCCACTGCTAACAAATGGTGTTTAACGCCCGGAATTTAAAGCAATTTATATTCAAGTCTACTTCTAGATACAAGTATCATATTACACAGGTGACTAGGACTTGGGAATGACTACGATGGATCTGGGAACTTTCTACGATCAGTATCTACACTTTGGCTTTGAAATGAGCATTCGGAATGTGAAGGTGTCATTTAATGTATAGTGGAGAACCAGAGGCTAGAGCCCGGAGGAAGACACTGGCTGTCCTCCAAGACGAAATGCACCGCGTACTTGACGGTGCACGGGACCTTTCTGTTGTCTTTTCTTCGCATTCCACGAATGACGTGGAGTCTCTTCGTGAAGCCACTGACAGGCTACGAAAGTCCGAAGAAGATGTGGAAACTCTAAGGCGGATGTTGATGCGCGAATTGGCTAGTGTGGGGACACTTATGATAAACCGCGAGGACTTTTTGAGATGCGCTTACCACATCGAGGATATTGCTGGATACCTGAGTGGAATTGCGTTCCGAATATCACAGATGAAACCACAGTCCTTACAAAAGTCGAAATTTTTTGAGGAGGTCCGTGATATGGTAGACATGGGTGTCGAGGCAGTGCAGAGATTGAATGAAGTCGTTAGAGCACTATCTATAAACCCGGGAACTGCACTGGATCTGGCCGGAAGCGTTCAGAAGATAGAGCGACTTACTGACGACAAATATCGTGCGCTATCTGGACAAGTACTTAGGGACGTTAGTGACGTAAGAGAAATGATATTATTGAGAGATATTGTGCAGGGGGTTGAAGATCTTACAGACAGGTGTCTGGCTGCATGTGATGCCATCACTGTAGTGGCGTTAGGAATCTGAAGGGTCAAATGAAGGGCAACCTAGTCCAGAATAGAATTGTCATATGGTCTGTGGAGGAGGCGCGACGTCTCTTTGGCGGAGGCTTTTTTGGAAAGCCATTGGGTGTCCCAAAGCCCAAAGGAGTAGACTTCGATGCCCCTTTGATCGTAGATATGATCGAGGGATTGTATCTGTTAAAGAAAGGGAAGCTCGATATCTACGATATTAAGACGGACGTTAAGATTCCACGTCGCCAGATTCAGAAGATTTGTGCAGAATACTACGTCGACTTCGAATTAAAGTTCCTAGTATATAGTAAACTGAGAGATGCAGGCTATGTTGTGAGTCCTGGCATAAAGTTTGGATGTGACTTCGCGGTTTACGAGCATGGTCCTGGTATCGATCATGCTCCATACATTGTGCAAGTGGCAAACCCAGAGGACGGGATGACTGCTACGGGAATAGTCCTGAGCGGTAGATTGGCCACGACTGTAAGGAAACAGTTCATAATTGCTCTTCCTTTTCCGGCCAAGAAAAGTGTCGAATTCGTCTCTTTCGATTGGTGGAGAGCTTAGTATGGTCGTTCGACCGAGATGATTAATATCAAAAGTGGATCAACTATTCAGGTAGCTTCCTGGCTGGAGCGAGAAACTGATCTACGGTTTAATGTCCTTAGATGGGGAGGGCGAATTCTTCTTTGACGACATTTAGTACTATGCTTGTAACTGTTCTCTCAATGTGATCCATTGCGAGGGCAGACTTGATGAATCGATTCAGCTGTGCGCGGTCACGGAATTTTCCAACAAGAGCTACGTCATAATCTCCTGTCATATCGTAGACTAGACAGATATTCTTGTTATTGGCTAGTTTGTTCTCGACCTCGACTAGTTTCCCTCCTTCAACACGAACAAGGATCACTGCGGTGATGTCATAGCCAGCTACATCCCAGTCAATTTCAGGCCGAAATCCGCGAAGGACGCCCTGTTCGCGTAGTTTCCTCATTCGAGCATTCACAGTACCGGCAGCAACGCCGAGTTTTTCGGCAATTTGCCGCGAGCTGAGTCTTGCATCGCGCTGAAGTGCTTCCAGTATCTTCTTATCCAGTTGTTCTAATAGCAACGAGAATATCACCATGTGTTCATTTGTCCAAGATATGCAGGAAGAACATTACAGATGTCCAATATGGCTATTAATATATATACATCCTATCGCGAATCCAATGTTGAGCTGGACAAGTGGTATAGTTGGAAGTAAATGTCTTAGAAAGCGGGGCAGTTAGGAATACTCGGAATACTCCTGAAGAAGCACTGGACTTTTTCCATAAGAAGAATATAAAATTCGTCGATCTTCAGTTCACAGATCTCCCTGGAAGACTCCAACATGTGACTGTACCCTTGGCGACTATCGATTCGTCGGCTTTCACAAAGGGAATACCGAAGCTAGATGGTTCTTCCATAAAGGGATTTGCTGAGATACACGAATCAGATATGCTTCTTCGACCCGACCCGTCAACTGCTACAATAGTTCCATGGAGTCCTGATTCGATAAAGGCAGGAAGGATGATCTGCGATATATATTGGGGCTTTGACCAGGGAAGACTTTCCCGCGATCCGCGTGGCATAGCTCAGAATGCAGAAAAAGCAGTCCAGGCTGCAGGATTCGATGTCTCCTACTGGGGACCTGAAGTCGAATTCTTCGTCTTAGATAGGGTGAATTGGGACGTTCTATCTCCCTTCAAAGGTCAGAGTTATTCCGTAGAATCTAGAGAAGCTGCCTGGACAAATGACGGCAGTAATTACCCGATCAGATTCAAGGAGGGCTACTATCCTGCTGAGCCTCATGATACTCTGATGAACTACCGGAGCGAGGTTGTTCAGATGCTGGACGAATACTTCGGAGTCCCGTGTGATGCTCATCATCACGAGGTAGCAACTGCGGGACAATGTGAGATCGACATGCAATATAATTCCTTGACTAGGACGGCGGACAACGTAATGTCATACAAGTACGTCGTGAAGAATGTTGCACGACTGCACGATCGAATAGCGACATTCATGCCCAAACCCATCTTTGGAGATAACGCCTCAGGTATGCACGTTCACTCTAGTCTATGGAAAGGAGACGTGCCGCTCTTCTACGATGAGAACGATGAGTATGCGGAGCTAAGTCAGCTCGGTCGATATTACGGAGGCGGATTGATGGATCACAGTCGCGCGCTTGCGGCAATCGTTACACCTACTACGAACTCTTATCGTCGTCTGGTGCCAGGCTTCGAGGCTCCAGTTTATATCGCCTGGAGCAGAAGAAATCGGTCCGCTAACGTTAGGATCCCAGTTTATGAAAAAGGCCCGAATAGCGCGGCCAAGAAGAGGATTGAGTTCCGCACCCCGGATCCCTCTTGTAATCCATACCTGTGTTTTGCTGCCATACTGGCTGCTGGTCTAGACGGAGTGAAGAAAAAGTCGGAGATCGGAGATCCAGTCGATGAAGACATCTACAAGCTTCCACCCGCGCGCAGGACAGAGCTTGGGATCAGGCAGCTGCCTACAAGTTTGGGTGAGGCCATTGAGGCCCTTCAGAGTGATAGCGAATTTCTGAAACCAATACTCGGCTCAGATACTTTAGACATGATAGTGGAGTTCGCTAACAAAGGACATGCTGAAGTAAGCGCGCGGCCACATCCATACGAATTCCATCTATACTTCGATATCTAGTGGTTAACTATCACACAGGACTTCCATGCGATAAGGATCTATTGGTACGGGGGCGTTCATGCACAAGGCATATACCATAACCCGAATGGTCTTCTGAATATGGTGCGAACAGAGAACTTTGAGCCGCCCTATGAAAGTACAGTTATCGTACAGCGTCCCAAGCTTAGCTGGCCTGATGACGCGCGGATCGCCCTTACGCTTACACCGTCAATCGAGGTGTGGGATATGTCCGATCGGTTACCGTACAACGGACCCACTAACATACCTATTCTTCTACCGCAAGGAGCACGAGATTACATCAACGATAGTTGGAGGGAGTACGGCCTCCGGGTGGGTATATGGAGGATTATCGAAGTCTTGGACAAATACAAGGCTCGCGTTTCGGCTGAACTCAATCCGGGAATAAAGCATTCGTATCCAATGGTCGTCGAGGAGGGAAAGAAGCGTGGATGGGAATTCATAGCACACTCCTACTACCAGAGTGACGTCTTACCAGTAAGATTCGATGGGGATAGGGAAGGAGAGAGAGAACTTATCCGAAAGACGGTCAGAGGTTTCGAAGAGATTGTTGGGATAAAACCAGAAGGATGGCTGTCTCCTCACCTATCCCATACTCCAGATACCGTGGAACTCTTGGCCGAAGAGGGGTTCAAGTTCTTCTGTGATGTCATGAACGACGACCAGCCATATCCAATACGTGCAGGTAAACGAACACTCATTGCAATACCTGACATTGGGATTAGTGATACCAACCTCTTTGCAAGACTCGGGAAAAGTCCAGCTGAGTACGTGGAAGCTGTGAAAACTTGCTTTGATACGCTATATCGGGAAGGTGCGAAGCAAGGACGTATGATGAATATCAATTTCCACCCATATATCACTGGAAGTCCTCATCACATAGCTGCTTTTGAGAAAGGCCTCGAGTATATTATGGGACACGAGGGAGTTTGGAATTGCACTAGAGCGGAAATAACTGAATGGTATACGAAGAACTACATGTGAGAAACTGCGAATTATCTCCTTTCCTCGCCTCGTGGTGTATGAGTGTTCGTTATACCTGAATTACTGAGTACGAAATCTACTGATCAAAGAGATTTGATCTTCATCCAGTCGATCACCGAGTTGGCGATCTCCTCGGGGTAGTCCTCCTGAAAATGATGCAATCCCGGGCCTAGATTTTTTATCTCCAAGTTGACTATCTTTTCTTTTAGGATTGAAAGTTTCTTCTCGTTGAGTATTGCTCCCGGGGTTACAGTCAATAGCAGAACTGGTACGTTGAGCGAGTCAAGTCCATCCTCTATTCGTTTGAATTCGGCAAAGGCCTCTGAGTCTTCGCCAATAGGGAGTATTTCTGGGAACCTTCGTACGGCCTTTCTCGATTCTGGCGTAGGGAATGGACTACGATACATGTCCATTATCTCTTCGGTCATTCGCTCCTTGTTCCAGACTCCGTTGGGAAGCTGTTCCACGAAGAGGTTCTTGACCTGAACGAGATCATAGTTGATCTTGGGATCGCGCAACTTCTCAAATCGAGTTCTTCTCTCTCCCTGGTAGTCATCCCAGGTGGAGGTGGAGACTAAGGGTTCAAACATGACGATGCCATTCACTGATTGTTGATGTTCTAGCATATGCCAGAGGCCAAAAGAGGCTCCCCAATCATGTACAATCATGATCATCTCCTGTAGATTCATCTGTTCGATGAATCCGCTGACTATCTCTGCATGCTGTTTGAAGGTATACTCTATGTTGGGCTTGTCAGATCTGCCGAAACCCAATAGATCGAAGGCCACGCATCGCCGGTGTTTTGAGAGTACAGTCATGATGTTTCTCCACTGATAGGACCAGGTGGGGTTTCCATGAATGAGAAGGATTGGAGGGCCGCTGCCTTCTTCGACGTAATGTATCTTGTGACCCTTTACTGTGACATATTGGCTCTTGAAGGGAAAGGCTGAGGGATTGTTCATTGGCGTCAAATCTCTTGATTATTCTAATTGCCATTTATGTGTGTAATTGTTGCACCAAGAGACGCGGGGTCAGAACCTTCTAGCTACGTTAGGGGAAGGGCTAAGACGGGGCACTTCTGTACTCCTACTGTGGAGAAACAGATCATCAATACGGAAAAGGCTCCAAAAGCCACTCGTCGGTACTACAGTCAAGCTGTAAAGGCAGGAGGGTTTGTCTTTGTTTCGGGGTTGACTGCACATGATCTAAATGGCGAGATCGTGGGGGTCGGCGATGCTAAGGCTCAAGCTATCCAGACTTTCACGAATGTCAAGGCGGTAGTAGAAGAGGCGGGTTCTACTCTTGAAGATGTCGTGAAGGTGACAGTCTATGTGACCAATATCGATGACCTCGCCAAGGTGGCAGAAGCACGCGACCAGTTCTTCTCGAAAAGTCCAACTGCTAGTGCAACTGTCGAAGTGAAAGGATTAGCTCACAAGGATATGCTCATCGAAGTCGAGGCTATCGCTATTGCTCGTGGCGGATAAGCTGAAAATGCCAATATTCACCGTGTAAACGCTGTTGCCTTCCCCCAGTTTGATAGACGCGGGGTTTTTGTAAGTCTAGGAATATTTCTCCTAAACTATGCCGAGCATAGATGTTCGGGGCATTAGGATGTATTATGAGATTCACGGTGAAGGTTTTCCCTTTATACTCGTGGCCGGCACTGGTACTCACTCACAAACATGGAAAATTAATCAGGTTCCATATTTCTCCAAGAAGTTCAAAGTTGTAATCCTTGACAATCGTGGTATAGGAAAGTCCGACAAGCCTGATGTCAAGTATTCGACGAGAATGTTTGCTGAAGATCTTTCTGCTCTGATGGACGCTCTTGGACTAGAGCGTGCACACGTTCTTGGACACTCAATGGGAGGTAGAATTGCTCAGTGGTTGGCTCTAGACCAGCCAAGGAAGATCGAAAAGCTCGTCCTGGCCGCCACGGGTTCCGGACAATACGTCGAAGGTATGCAGTACACACGCGGTGTCCCATTGAACACGGCCCTGAGCCTTCTAGGGAAGAGTTTTGAGGAATTCATTCGCGGTCAATTCATCGACGATTTTTGGTACAACCCAGACTTTGTCAAGAAAAGTCCCGAGCTGATGAAACAGATCGAACAAGTCTTCATGTCACAAATCCCGGAGGCCAGGCCCTATCTACGCCACGTCATTGCACGTCAAGAACACGAGACAACGGCTAGGTTGAGTGAGATCTCTATGCCCACATTGGTCATCGTTGGAGAGAATGATAGGATTCGGGGCGACTCTACAGATCATGTGGACTCTTCAAAGGTATTGGCAGAGAAGATCCCCAACGCGGAGTTAGTGGTCATCCCGAGAGCTCGTCACGGTATGTTTTGGGAAGAGTCAAGTGCGACCAACGAAGCAATCATGAGCTTCCTGTGCCGCTAGTAAGTTCTAGCGACTATTCAGAACCAGGTTAGATGTTCACTTAGACTCTCCCCTTGTAGAGGAGGGTCGGCAAAGTCAACAGTGATGTAGGCACCCTGCCGGAGATGATATGGTGCCTTCGAACAAAAGACTGTTAGAACGCGGCCTTCATGATTGACTTTTCCTGGGCTAGCTTCGTGTGCCCGTATGATGGAACTTACACTAAATGCCTTGAGAATTCGGTTAGTCACTTCTTTGCCGAAGATCTTTCCTACGCCTCTTCTGGTGTTGGGAGCTGTTCCGTTGATCTCTTCGTCTGGATCATTCCACAGAATTTCCTCGAAGACCTTGGTCTGGGGATGTCTCTTGGGGGCTAGCGCGATTTCATCTTCATCGATAGTATCGCTGGGAGGGCCTCCGTGTAACATCAAATAATGGCCTGGGACGATCGCAGCTATTGGAAGGGAATCGTACAAATCATATATCTGCTCTTTCACCTCGTTGCCTTTAGAGCCAAAGGTCCATCGCAGTTTGTCAGGTAAGTCATGAGGATGGAATGGCATTTCTCTTGGTGCTTCATGGTTTCCTCTCAGGAGGGTGACCTTTTCAGGAAAATGACTCAATAGTAATAGCAGGAGGTAGTATGTACCGATCTGATCACGGCCTCTGTCGCCGTAGTCGCCCAGAAAGATGATCCGATGGTCCCTATTGTGGTAAAAACCCGATCCAGTGAGGACATCGAGGAGAGCGTCCATGTCTCCATGAAGATCACCTACGACCGTAAGTCGGTTCTCGGGAGGAATCTTGGCAAGGGCACCATTCCTGGAATCGGCTTTATCCAGTAATGAATTGCTACAATTCTCTAGAAGCTTTTGGAAATCTCTAGTTCTCAAGTTATCAAGATCATCTAGCCCAGTTTTGATTACTTCTGCTGGTGTACTGGATTTCATGTGCCTGGCAAAGTCCGAAGCCAACTCATGGTCGACAGCAATAATCTTTTTCGGCAATACTCGTGCATTTTGTGAGATTTACTGTTGGTTCAACGTGGTGGTTACTCGGTCTCCCTTCAAATGGGCAAAGACGACAGTTGAATTGCACATCAGCTATTACAGTACATGCTTAAGAGCTAATCACCGAATGCACCTTAGAGGAGCTGACTCTTGTCTTCTGCAAATCAGGTGAGATCGGGGGATCTTGTTTTGCTCTATCTCACCGCAAGAAAGAGATGGCTTGTCCGCGCCATCGAGGGCGAAAAGTTGCACACACATCGAGGTATTGTTGATTTCAATGATGTGATTGGTGCCAATTACGGATCGACTGTATCGACTACTCTCTCTGAAAAACTCTGGATCATGATGCCGTCCATTCGCGACCTCTTGATGAAGAGCGAACGCCCGACCCAGGTTGTCTATCCTAAGGATCTTGGCGCTATTGCCGCGTTTAGCGGGTTGGGCCCTGGAAAAAGAGTTGTGGAGGCTGGGGCCGGTAGTGGTGTTCTGACCGCCTTTATGGCAAATTTGGTTCGTCCAAACGGTAGGATATACTCGTTTGAAATTCGCCCTGAGTTCTTCAGCGTGGCCGAGCGCAACTTGAAGAAGATGGATCTCTTGGAATATGTTACTCTCAAGAACGTTGATCTGCAGGAGGGACTAGATGTCACTGAGGCTGATATAGCGGTACTTGATCTCGGGGATCCGTGGAATTATGTACAAGTGATGAGAGGTTGCCTGGTGGCCGGGGGTATGTTAGTTTCCATCTGTCCGACTATGAATCAGGTGGAAAAGCTGGTAGAAAAATTGGAAGAAGAGTTGTTTATCGATATAGAAAGTATGGAGATAATGTTGCGGGGCTTGGCTGCTAGAACGGGAATGACTAGGCCCAATATGCGAATGGTAGGCCATACTGCCTACTTGACCTTCGCCAGAAAGACAATCGATCCAAACAAAGGTTAAATCGTCAAGTCGGACATTCGAGGTGATCTTCCTAGATGGAGAAAACAGAACTCATTGAAGACTTGACTTTTCTCCTCTACCTTGGTCCTTTCATTATATGCGGTTTATGGGGACTCTTTCTTGGCTTTTCCTCGGATCTTTCTTCTACACAAACCTATCTTCTGATCACAAAGGATCCTATTGTATTTCTGATAGGCTTCGGTGCCGTCCTCTCTGCTGCCCTGGTAGAGATAAATCTAGGATCCAATGAGGAATCATTTGTCCGGTCCAGACGTAGCGCTCGAAACCTTCAGAGGATCGCCCTGGCATCCATTGTGCTTTCAGCCATATCTGCTGCAGGCGCTGCTAGTCTGTCTGGAGATTTGGGAGCAGCTGGTGATCTCTTAATTCAAGGTCGATTCGCATTTGTTTTTCCTCTCTTGGTTTACGTGAGCTCAGTAGCCCTGTCTCCTCTGGGATTGAGACGGAAGTACCTGAAATCTCCACCTCTGGATCTCATAGCCTTTGCACTGATCATTTTCTCCCCAATACTTCTATACAGTCTCTGGGATGGAGGCGTTGCCTGGGAAATCACTGCAGGAGTGCCATTGCTACTTATGACTCTAGGATTGGTACTTGCCTTGAAGACTGCTCGTTAGATCTTCGAATCTGGCCCTTGTTTTACAGTTAGCTATATGGTCCATGCTTCTCAGGTGCGGGAGTTGAACGTTCTATCAATTCGTGGTTTATGCTTAGTCGATGCACAAGAGTGGAAGAGTGACCGTAAACAGGATTTCCGAGGTTATCATATAGATTGGTTCGTATGACTTTTTGTAGTTCTATCTTGGTCTTCAAAACCGTACCATCGCTAAGATTGTATATACTCCATTCCTCTCCGCCTTTTGAATCAAAATCAACGCTACTGCTAATGGATTGTCTGGTCTTCTCTGGTGTCATAGGCCCTTGGCTTGGAGTACTACGTAGCTCAGGGTTGGGGATCACGCAGAATTGTTCAGCGTGATTCCATCGATAAAGAGGCTCACTCGTATTGGGGTCACGTTCAGAGAGACGAATGACTCCTGTGACGATCGGTCGGATCTTCAAGGTACCTCCATCACTCAGTCCATATAGGCACCATTTCTCAGTCACAGGATCAAAGTCGACTACGACTGCTTTTGAAAAATCGATTTTCTGAACCCGTGTCGACATTTACGACGTAATGTGAGCTGTTGAAGGTAAAAAACACGTCGATGATGTGGTAAGTTCATCTTTCATAGTTGCCGTTCTTGGAGTTCTCTGGGATGTCTGGTCTTTGATGAAGTTCAGATAATAGAAGAGGTCTCCTAGAAACATGGCAGAATTTCTTTAGCGAATAGTTTCATCTGATCGATCATGTCTTCAACCGTCAGGTAATTGAAGTAAATCCAAGGATGGGTTGCACCAGCTTCCACATAGGCTTCGCAACCTTTCAAGACTTGTGAAGGTGTTCCACATAGAAAACGCCGAGAGTACTCCTCAAGACTATGACTATAGCGCTGCGCCCATGTCCTATTTCCTTCCACCGTTGCGGCCATCTTTGACTTGGCAGTTTGTTCGTCCCGATCTAGGATGATTTGGACGTGAGGGGCAATCTGAAAGTCGACATCGCCTCTACCGTAACCTTTCGCTGTCTCCTTGAGATAGTCGACTCTCCCGGAGAGCTCTTCAGGCACAAGAGGGGGAGCAGGTGTCCAACCATCACCGAGCTCTGCTACTCTCCTAACAACTCTGTCTCCCAATCCACCGATCCATATGGGTGGATGAGGTTTTCGAAGTGGTTTCGGATAGATGCTACTTTCCTCGAATTTGATATATTTGCCATCATAAGCGGCGTCGGGGTTCGTCCAGATCTCCTTCATGACTTGGATATATTCGTCGGTAACCCTTCCTCTTTCCTCATATGGTGCACCCATTAGGACCCATTCATTGACATGATCCACATTCCCCGTTCCGAGGCCAATTATCGCACGTCCTCCTGACAATTGGTCCAGGCAGGCTATCTGTTTGGCCAAAAGGATGGGATTCCTTAATGCTAGAAGGATGATGACAACTCCTATCTCAACTTTTTCTGTAACAGCAGCGAGATATGACATCGTCGTCATGCTTTCATACAGATTTGGTATTTTGGCTTCTTCGTCAAGAATCTCCCGAATTCGTTCCCGACCGTCCTCTTCTACTGTTATGCTTGAGACAGGCATGGGAGCGTGGCCCTGATGGAGTCTATGGGGAAAGTTGATGTGATCCCTCATCATTATCCCCCCGTATCCGAGGGCTTCAGTTTGTTGGGCTACAGTCTTTATTGCGGACGGCCGTGCCCATGCGCCAGTTGTCGGTAGGAAGACAGACCAGTACTTGAATCCTGACATTGCTCATCAACTCATTGGGGATTGGCGAGTTCCTTCAAGCTGGACATCGTCTCCTGAAGGCCACCATTTATCTTTGTTCGCGTGGCTTCCTCTTCAACTATCACTCCTTTCACGGAGTACGGCGTAAGGTAGTTGACTTGGAGATGGACCTCTGTTCCTACATCGCAAGGCTCCAGTCTCCAGTGGAATTGGGCACGCATCCCGTAGTAAGATTTCATGGAGAGGT
>DAEN01000023.1 GCA_002495315.1 Thaumarchaeota archaeon UBA141 | reverse complement strand
TAGATCGCATCCCCGTACTCGCGGGTAAATTCAACTTCTTGTGTCAATCCACCCACCTTCAGCATCCATCTGAGTAAGTTACTCCTACCACGACAACTGTCAACTTCATCTTTGCCCGCCTTGTATACAGGGCACATTCGGGAAGTGTAAGAGGTCTCGCGGCATGCACCGCAGCCATGACACAGTTCGACCGCACTTCCGTAATCTAGCTCCTTGCTGTATCCAGTTACCTTTGTCACTATTTTGCTACCAGAGATCGCCCAATTGAGCGAAGTTTCCGACTTTCTTCGCCTATAATCAGGACCGTATCTCATTTGTTTGGATGTTAAGGTTACATCATCGGAGAACTTCTTGCCCGGGTTGAGTATACCTTTGGGATCACATATTGTTTTTATTTCCTTGAAGAGTCGGTAGATTTCATCCCCATAGAGTCGTTTGACATATGGAGCCCGAACCATCCCGTCCCCGTGTTCCCCGCTGATGGATCCTTTGTACTTCATTACTAGGCCAAATACCTCCCCAGCTATGAGATCCATCCTCCTAAGATCATCTGCATCTTTGGGATCAAGTAGAGGTCTAGTGTGAACATGTCCGTCGCCAGCATGTCCATAGACTACACTGTCCACATCATACTTTTGAAATATACTGTAGAGCTTAGACAGGTAAGTTCCTAGTCTTGAGGGCTCAACAATTGTATCCTCTACAAATGCAGCAGCTCGACGTCCTTCTGCACGCATACGCTGAGCATATGGAAGAGCATTTTTTCGTAAATCCCACAGTCGACTCATTTCGATTTGATCCTGTGTAACAACAAGATCCGTTGCCCAGCCTTTCTTCTGTCCAAGGCTCTTCAGATCGACTAGACCGCGTTCGACATCGGTTTTCTGGAAGCCATCAAACTCCACCAATAGAAGCGCTTCCATATTCTTAGCTAACAAGGTCTCCATCTCAGGGTGAGCAGACGAAGATAGCTGCAATATGCGTCTGTCCAAGAGCTCAACAGCGGCAGGGTGAGTAGAGAGGATATCAGGTACAGCCTGTCCCATCTTTGAGAGTTTGTCAAAGGAAATCAGGGCCAGGCTTCGCGATGTGGGCTTGGCTATTATCCTGAACCGTGCACCTACAATTACACCCAGAGTCCCCTCGGAAGATACGAAGAGCTTTGTCAAGTCAATAGAGCCATTTTCGAGGATTCGCTCCAGTCGATATCCAGAGGAGTTCTTAGACACATTCGGCCTCATCCGCTTTATCAGGTCTTGATTTTGTGTTACGATAAGTCTAGTAGCAAAGTAAATCCGCGATGCCAATGTGTCTGCGTTCCCGACATCAGCTTTCGAGTTATTGATATCAAAATCGTGGACACCCGTATGGATCAACTCACCGTTAGATAGCACTACATCCAGAGAGATGACGTATTCCAAAATGCTCCCGTACTTTACGGTGTGCGGCCCGCTGGCATTGTTAGCGATCATCCCTCCGATAGTGCAATAATTTGAGCTGGATGGATCAGGAGGGAGATACATTCCAACATTACTGAGCTCCTTATCGAGACGACCTTTGTAGATACCAGGCTGAGTAATCACATATCCATCCGTGGGGTTTATCTCAACAATCTGGTTCATGTATTTACTAAAATCAAGTATTACTCCACTACCGATCGCTTGTCCAGCCAGCCCACTTCCCCCGCCTCGTGCGATTACAGGAACATTATGTTCTTGGCAATACTTGACTACCTTTACGACGTCGAGAGTAGAGCGCGGCAATACAACGCAGATCGGGAGAATTTCATAACCGCTCGCATCTGTCGCATACATACTTCTCTCCCAAGCTTCAAACATGACATCACCGTCGATCATCTTTCCGATGTCACGTCCTATGCATTCTGGTGAGGCAGTAGAGGACAACGCAACACACTAGCTATAGCGTCATTGATCCTTCTTTGACATGTAGGCCTAATCCAAGTGTGGGAATCGCTGAATCCATCTTAAGTTTCATCGACAACCTGCCTTTTTCTAGTACGCCCAAGCGAGAAGTGGCGTTTCGATAATTGGACGGATGTATCTGAGAACTGCCGCAGCATCGTCAAAGTAATACCACTCTTCTCGCCCTCCAGGAATATATTTCCCGGATCCGGTGTCCACAACCTGTTCACAAACGTTTACACAGAATTGTCTCCTGCTCCTTGTCACAAAAACATAACCGCCTCTTGCAAAACCCCGCACTTTACCTTGAATTCGTATCCCTTCATCTATATCTAGAGCTCTCACAAGCGTTTCCAGTCGTGAAAATCCATTGATGCGTGTATCAGTGTAACGCGTCTTCATGTGCCTGTTGTAGATTCAATGATATATGAATCAGTTTTTCAGGAAAAGCTAATACTACCTGACCAGATTTTACTTAGTCCATGGTCATCAGACTCTTCAATAGCCTGACAGGAAAGAAGGAGCCCCTGCGTCCTCTAACTAAGGAAGTGAGAATGTTCGTTTGTGGGCCCACAGTATACGATTATCCACACATAGGACATGCCCGAACTTACGTTTCTTATGATAATCTAGCTCGACATATTTTGGCCAGTGGCTATGGACTTCGATTCGTAGTCAATATAACCGACCTCGACGACAAGGTCTTAGAGCGAGCTCATCATGATGGTGTTACATACAAAGAAGTATCGCACCGATTTACTGCCGCCTTCTTAGACGACCTTCAACGGCTTAACATTGAGACGATAACTAGCTTCCCCTGTGCCTCAGAGTACTTACCCCAGGCCATTGAGCAGATTTCCACCCTTCTGAAGAAAGGTTTTGCATATGCTGTGGGAAACAATGTTTACTTCGACACATCGAAATTCAGCCGGTATGGTAGTTTCTCAGGTCAGTCTCCATTAGAACTCAAGCTTAGGCGTCTTGATCCTGATCCGTTAAAGCGCTCCCAAAGTGACTTTCTTCTTTGGCGAAGCGAAGACGCTGGAACCACATCATGGGATAGCCCATTTGGGCGCGGAAAGCCGGGCTGGCACATAGAGGACACAGCCATCTCCATCTCCACCTATGGTGATCAATATGATCTCCA
>DAEN01000083.1 GCA_002495315.1 Thaumarchaeota archaeon UBA141 | reverse complement strand
ATGTGGGTCATACCTTCCTTGGTTGAATATGCTGTAGCAATAGCGTTTGCTATTATCCAGAGTGCTCTTTTTGGCTTTAGTAAGATCTTCACCAGGAAAGGTCTCTTCCTCTCTAGTCCAGCTTTAGGTGCGTTTTATGCCCTACTACCAGCTATAGTAATTCTCTTCTTTGGAGTTATGGTTACCGGCGGACTCGGTAAGATCAATATTTTCGTTCCTTCCATGTTCCTCTTGATAACTCTGTGTGCTCTTACTAACATGAACCTTGGCCGGGTCCTTCTCTATGAGAGCATTCGGAGTCTTGGTGCGGCACGGGCAGGAACGGTAATTGCATCTCAGCTGATATTTGCTTCTTTGTTTGCAACTTTGTTACTAGGAGAATCCCCGACCTTCTCGGTAGTCAGCGGGACGCTGTTGGTCTTTTTGGGAATATTCGCTGTTGCATTGGTTGGTTCTAACCTACGTCACAAGCCACCGGACTATAACTTCAGACGCGGAATGATTGCGGGTATTTCGACAGGTGTGACATGGGGATATGCTTTCATAGTTACCAAAGAACTTCTGGCCTTCTATGACGCATTGACTGCTTCCTTTATCACTATCGTCTTCGCAGCCGTCTACCAGGGTATCTTCGTACTTGTCAGAGTTCGTCCTGTCCGAAAAATAGTACCTGAACGAAAATCTATGGTCTATTTTGTCTTATCAGGAATCCTAACAAGCTTTGCCTTCTATGCTTTTCTGATAGCTCTGAGTCTTGGCCCGGTTATCATTGTTGCTCCGTTTGCGTCCCTCGCCCCACTCTTTACAGCTATAGTTTCATACCTATTCATCCAGAAGATTGAGTTCGTTGACAGAAAACTATTCCTAGCCTGCATAGTGGTCATTATTGGATCAGTATTCATTGCTATAGGATAGAGTAGTCGATAATTCCTATTGCCGACAGAATTGCCAGCTAGGCCTAACAAAATGCAGCTACCTCGATAGGTGTTCGGAGAGATGATTACCCAATGAGGGACGGCCTTGCTTTTTCTGTTCTGACGTTTACTTCTTTCTTCGTTCATTCACTGGTCAGATTGGCTATACCTTTGTTACTTACTCATCTCGAGACGCCCGTGATATACATCGGAGGAGTGATGATTGCACAATCGATTACCATCGCGGTCTTGAGTGTACCACTTGGTAGAGCTTCGGATACGTTGGGCAGAAGGAAGCTCGCTCTTCTTGGAACTCTTTTCATGTTGGGGGGATCATTGGCTTTCATTGCTGCGGTAGATCTTCTCGCTATATTGGCTGCATCTGTTTTCTTTTCAGTGGGTTGGGCTGCATTGGAACCCAGTATAGCATCTATTGTTGGAGACAGGGCTGCTCATGGTATGGTGGGGCGTTCCTATGGAACATTCGCTGCAACCCTACAGGCCGGCAATGGCGCGGGACCGGCAGCAGCCGGACTCCTCATATCTCTTCACGGCTATGCAGCTCCATTCATCCTATCCAGCGTAATAGCACTGGGTAGCTTGATCTGGCTTACACTGGTTTTCAAGGAAACGTCAAATGTTAAGGGCGAGAATCCGGAAGAATTTCTCAAGACTTTTCGTTCATTGGCAAGAAGCAGTACTGTGCCATCCGGGTGGGTCGCGATATGTTGTTCTTTTGCAATAATAGGCGCATTTGATGCATTCTTCCCAGTTTATGCCACAAGGATAGGGCTTGAACCGTGGTTGATTGGAGCTCTGTTTAGCGGACAATTCATCGTCGGTATGATCACGCGAGTCCCATTGGGAATCTTTCTGGATAAGATTGGAGACAAGCTACGAATTATGGCTCTGGGGCTTCTTGCCAGCGCAATGGGAGTGGCTCTGATACCTCTATTCGTTCATCCTTTGATCCTTTTTCCACTGATGCTATTTATGAGCACGGCCAGAGCTCTTACAAATATTGGAGGTATGACTCTTGTTGCTCTTGGTACCTCAAAGACAGAACGGGGCCTCGGACTCGGTATAGCTGCGACCTTCAGACACACAGGCTTTTCGTTAGGTCCTGCTGTGTTCACTTTGGGTGTAACTCTTGGGAGTTTTCTCTTCGGCTTCTTCAGCACTGCTCTGATCGCAGTGCCTGGTTCAGTTTTGTTGCTTGCATTTAGGAGACGATCTATGAAGAGATCCCGGCGATCCATATCCAACAACAGTCCTCCAATTGGTAAGAAATGATGACTGATGATTTCTTTTTCAACTTCACGGAGGTACTTACTCCTAGTTCATTCGAGTCAACCAATGTTGGAAATATCCGCCGAAACACTAGATTCTCAGAATTGATTTTCATTCCTTAAGACATAAGAACACGGTTGTAGAATAAAACGCGGTCGAATAGCTACCGTATAGTGGAAATTGAATGATATGGCTGCCAAAATAGATGACCCTGTACTGAAAAAGATTCTCCAGAAATACAAAGATCTACCTCAACCGCCATTTCAAATGCTGTACAAGTTTAGTGATGCTCATTTCTTCGACTTCCGCAACTTGCCAGATTTGCCATGGAAGATAGAGGAAAAATTGATCATTGGAACAGCGCCGTATGGAGTCTTTATAGATCGCGATCAGAACCCTAACCAACTGATCGAACCAGCCGAGGTTCTTCCAGAGTATATTCGATGTATCGATGCAGGAGCGGTTGCTGTCCACACACATGCAAGAACAGCGAAATCCGGTATATACGATGTAGACGGTGCTAGAAAGTATTTGCGGGCAGTAGTTGATCCACTCCGGGAGCGATATGGTGACAAGATAGCTTTTGATGGTGGAGTTGCGTACTATGGAAAAAGTTTCGAGGATAGCTTATTTCCTATACAGGAGGGTATCTATGAAGCTGCTATAATCAATCCAAGTAACGGGTTAATGGGTGATACTGTTCGTGTAGTCCACCCCCGAGTGCTTCAGGCATACGCAGAGTACTGTAAGGAGAAGAACGTAAAGATTATGATGGATATTCAAGATACTGGTGACATTCAAAATGCGAAGCGTTGGCTCATCGACACTGGCGTTTTGACGAAGCCATACATGTGGCACTTAATGGGGCCACTCTATGGTGGTTACATCTACATGCCTCATGTAAACGCTATGGTGCAGGGTATGCTTGCAATGATTGAACGAATAAAAGAAATCGACGAGAATTCAGTCATTATTGTAAGCCAGTCAGGTAGGGCATCATCTTATCTGGTGGCGTTATCTATCATGCTCGGGGTCCATGTACGAGTTGGGATGGAGGACACGATATGGCAGTTTCCTCATAGAGCAGATCCAATAGCCAACAATTACGACCAAGTGAAAATGGCGGTAGATATTGCAAAGTACTTGGGACGAAGACCAGCGACAGCAGACGAATACCGGAAGATGATTGGAATAAAGTAGAGCGGTAATTATGATGCGTCAGGGCTGATTGATGCTAATCTAATATTGCGACTGCTCTTACCCAGCCAGCACTGGCTTTGGAGATCTTGACCGGAAATGCAGCTACCTTGAAGCCGAAAGGTTGGGGTATCTTGTCTAGGTTTGCTAACTTCTCAATGTGGCAGTATTCCTTGGTCATTCCAGCTAGATGTGCCGGCCAGATTTGTTGAGGGTCTCTTGTTTGTTTGAAACTGGATTCCTGATCTTTCCATGATCTATCCATTGCAAAAGCATCGATACCGATCACTTTGACACCATGATCGAGAATCGATAGGATCGATTCTCGTCCCATGCCGGGCTGTTCAAAATACTCCGCATGACCATACCTTTTGTCACTGCCGGTCATCAATAGAACTATGTCCATAGGTTTTAGCTGATACTTTATCTTGTCAAGAGCTTCTTGAATATCACTGGGAGTTATGAGCTCGCCGGAATTCTTGTGACGAAGATCCAGAACAACTCCGTCACCGTAACACCAGCTAAGTGGAACCTCATCTATTGTCTTGGCAAGTTTGCCTTCGGATACCGGATGGTAATGCCAGGGTGAATCTAAGTGGGTGCCCGAGTGAGTGTTTAGGCTTATTTCTTCCCATGCTGGTCCCAGTCCATGGGTGTGAGTGAGTTCAACTGCCTCTATACCATATCTCTTTCGCCAGGCTTTGTATCCTTCACCGTGGCCGCTGTAAAAGATCTTGACGGGAAACGGCTCAGATGGTGACTCGTTGTCTAGTGCAACACTAAGATCTATTATGTTGACCAATTGTCTAGAGTGTCTATTTTCGTTTTGTTATTTGTGCGTAACTAAATTTGTATATATCCAAACCGAAGGCTCACAGCAAGGAAAATTACCGCTATTCCAAGTGCTTGAGTAAGGTAAGTGTTGATCTTCTGTTTGCTTTGAAGGCCATGGATTCTCTTCTGGATATGTAGATTGTCTGGTGCTTTCGCCGACTTTGCAACGAGGTCGAACAGACGGGGTTTGATTACGGAACCGTTGACTGTGCCTGAAATGATCATTCCTGCAACCAATAAGATTTTCACGTTTAGGATAGGGCTGATGATGATGAAATCATTTGTGAGGTAACCTAACATCCAAGCTCTGATGATTCCAGTGGCCAGCAGGCCTACGATGGCAATCTGCGCGTAGACGGTGAATTTCTCGCCTACGGCAGTGAGGAGAGTGCCTCGATCCTTAGGTGGAATCTTAAGCAAGCTGGGTTTGAAAATATGAGAAGAGAAGAACGATCCGCCTATCCAAATGGCTACTAGAAATATGTGTAAGCCACCCAGTAGCAGGTTGAGTAGGTCGACCATTTGTTCTCAGCTCTCTGGACTCTTCGATTCTATAACTTGACAGCGATTCAAACCCTTCGGACGTTTAGATGAGCTTGACTTGCTAGGGGCTTCTTCATCTCCGAAGTTTCAAGATACTTGTTTAGATCAACTTGATCCAAAGGCATGGAGCAAGGGTTCAGGAGTGTTTTTCGGTTGCCCCATTTGTCACCTCGCAGTGGAATTGTAGCATCGATGCCAACTCTAGAGCAGACGCCGTTGTTATCTGGGACATCTTGTCCGTGTGAGAGTCCTGACATGGGGTTAAGTTGACTACCAGGTCCTTCGGAGAAGACGTAGTCATCTTTAGTCGTTCTAGTCACTACAGCCCAATTTACTTGTTCGATGTTGTACGGATCTATGTCTTCATCCACTACGATGACTTGTGTAACTGTATGTTGAGCTGCCAGTGCGGCTTGAATTATTCTTTTCCCCTCTCCGGGAATGGCCTTTTTGATACTTATGATGTTGGTGAATGACGAATAGAGTGGAGTGTTGATACCAATGATGCGCTCTTCGGGAACTACAAGACGGACACCGTTCCAACAGACTGCAGTGTGTTGTCCATGTGACAATGGTTGTAGCCTTCCCGGAAGATACGCCACTAATTCGTAATGGATGAAGTCCTTCCTGTGAGTCATACATTTGACGTAGAAGATGGGTGAACGAACCATCTCGCCGTAGTAGCCTGCAAATTCTCCAAACGGACCTTCATCCATATAGGTTGATTTCCCGATGGCTCCGTCCTCATTACCAGGCCTGAACTCGCCTTCGATGACCATTTCTGCAGAGGCAGGGACCAGGAGATCGTTCGTTTCACATT
>DAEN01000074.1 GCA_002495315.1 Thaumarchaeota archaeon UBA141 | reverse complement strand
TGTTTTGGGATGACCTTCATAGTGCGAAGGAAGTACAAAAATAGACGATTGGTTCATTAAAGCTGGCAACTCACTATTAGGAACATTGCCTCGCCAAGATATTTTTAACCTCAAATCATCAAATTGAGATTTAAGCTCATTTCTTAAACTCCCATCCCCAATGATCATGGCCTTAGCATCAATACCACGTAAAGCCATCAATAGAGCTGAAAGGTTTTTTTGGGGAGAGAGCCTCCCCACAAAAATCACATCGAAGTCCTTGATTTGCCCACTGTCAGGTGCGAAACGGTCAGTCTCAACATAATTGGGGATAACCACAGTCTTGGCGTTTCCTGGAGGGATGCGCTCTCCAATAGTGCTGGCCATCTCCGCTGTGGTGACGACAATTCTATCANNATCTCGAAAACTCGATCGAGGGAGAAATTGTCGATGACATACTGGCGAGCGTTCCTGCCGAGGGAATCGCACAAACCGGCGTCACTCAACAGTCTCTCAATCGACGCACTTATGCTTTCCGAATCGGTGCCACAAAGGAGTCCGTTGACTCCATGGCTAATGACTCCCCGAATCCCCGGTGAGTTGGCTCCTATTACTGGCATTCCACATGACATAGCTTCAATGAGTGCTTTGGGGTGACCTTCGTAGTGGGAGGGGAGAACGAAAATCCGCGAGCGATTCATCAGATAAGGAAGATCGGTGTTCGGAATGTTTCCTTCCCACCTGACCCTTCCGTTCAGATTCCCATATTGACTCTGCAAGGCTTGCTGCAAATTACCATCACCCACGATGACGGATTTGGCATCAATATCATCCAGAGCCATCAGAAAAGCTGAGACATTTTTCTGGGCAGAGAGTCTCCCCACGAACAGCACATCAAACTCTTTCGGCTGATCATGGTCAGGTACAAAGCGGTTTGTTTCCACATAGTTGGGGATGACTATGGTCTTATCGCTTACCTCTGGAGTGCGCTCTCGAATACTGCTGGCCATCTCTGCTGTGGTGACGACAATTCTATCAGCGGAACGGAACAACTCATCTTCGATTGTCCGAGCTCTGGTAACCGCGCCGTTCTCCCGGGCTACAAAGTCAGACCAGAGGTAGCCCATTCTCCCGATTAACGGCTTTCCCCAGCGGTGGGCGCAACGCAGGGCCACCTCAGCTCCATTTATCTGATTGGTTTTCATCAGATCAGCCGAATTCAGTACCTTTCCGTGAAACCGGTGCAAGAATCTCTCATAGACACAGCTTGGGACACCCCACCTGTTGCATAGGATCTGAATTCCCGGAAGGCGAGTTACATAATCCAACTCCGAGGCCCCTCCGTAAGTGACAAAGCTAACCACTACCCCGCGATCGCGGAGGCGTTCATAGAGGGCTACTTCACGATCGAACATGCCGATCTTCTCCCAGTCCCGGAGAGAGATTCCCCTCGTAAAGAATAGGACGAGGCGTACACTTTGCCATGGGTCGTAAGCGTACATTTCGATTGCTACTTCATTGGGAGGATGATCTTTCCGTCCCTCAAGTTTCCTTCACTGACTACAACATGAGCCGGAAATGATCCAAATTCTGAGTTCGCTCTCACAAGCTTATCCGTAATGTATAAACCGAACACTCCTGAAGCAGCTATCTTGCCGAAGGATTCAAAGTCTAAACTCTTGGTTGCGTCTTTTATCAACAGGATAGCCGAATCTTCGGAGGTCAATTGCCAAGGTTTTCTCCAACAGTGCGTTGGATCTGGCAAACCTGTCCTGCAAATCGGCATACTCGGGATAAGTCCTAATCTTGATTCTTTCCGTTCCCGAGAAAGCAGTATCAATCATGGTTGATAATCGCCGCTTCATATCATAAAATGAATACCTTGTTCTAAAAAAGCTCTTGTTTTCATTTCTGGACAGGAATCGTAACCCCCTTAGCAATACAGCAAAGAGAGAGTTCACGATTCGCCAAACCAAAAGCGTTAAGTAAATGTCTGAACTTCGGTTCACTCTTTGATCAGTATCAAATGTTTTCAATGGCAACTCCATGAACCCAAGCATCTCATGAAAAAGATCTTTACTGGATGACACTAACCACTCCATAGGCATCGCAAGCACTCGCTCTTTACCAAATAAATCCATGTAGTATGTCATTAGTCTATGGTATTCCAAGTGATCAAACAATCCTTGCAATCCTTCTTCCATTAAGAATCGATTAAAGCCACGGTACTCATAGCCCTTGACTGACACTCTATAGGAATACATAGATCTCAAATAATCTAATTGGTTTCGAAGCAGGACAAGTATCTTCGCGTCTGGAAGAGCCTCTTTAAGGTTCCTCGCTGTGAGGAACGGATCAGCAATTTTATATCCATGTGGATGGCCTGACAGTTCCTCATGGCTTATTATTGTCTCGGTTTGCCTCTTCTTGCCATATTTCAACCTTATCTCATTGTCTACCCAATTGCGGATGAGGAACGGGTCAAAATTATGCGCTGACTCGAGTCTGTCGAGTATTCTTCTCTCAGAAATGAATACATAGTTGACAGGTAGGTTGGGGAAGATTCTCTCTTGAAAGAACGTACTTGCCGACTTGTGATATCCTATGTGTATTACCACTTACTTCAATTCGACGAACCCAGTCATGAAAGTCCTCCAGAGGGGAATTTGTGCGGGGTAAGAATTTTCCTTTGCTGTGAGTTTTCCTCTTGTGAGGACATCATCAGTGGAGGAATTCTGGTCTATGACGTACTTGGCCATACAAAGTGATGAGAACCCTCGCGCTGTCCCTGTCTCCAGAATATTGATATGAGAAAACCCGTTCTGGTGAACATAATTAGATAAAGTGGCGTATAGTAAGCGTCCATGCTGGTAACATATTTCTGATTTTTTGATGACCACCTGAGTATGCAAGGCAAGCTTATGAAACCACTCACTGTCTATGTAAAACCGTAGCTTTTGCTCGTATTGATCAATGACTGGATAAGACTGCCGCTTTACCTTCTCCCAGATAGCTAGGTACTCTTCTTTTCTCGCCCGTGGTTTCTTCCCAAAGAGATAATCGTGAAATGGATTCACATCACTGTTTGACGCAAAACCGGCTATTTTATTAAGGATGCCTCTAATCAAAAAAGGTTAATCGAACTGGAGTTCTCTTTCGTTGAGAATTTCCTGGTACAAATCATATTCCATTTCCACAATCCGGTCCAGGGAGAAATTTTCTTTGGCATATTGGCGGGCGTTATTGCCGAGAGTTCTTCGCAAATCAGGGTTTGAAAGAAGTTGTTCAATGGCTTTCCGAATATTTGCCGGATCCGTGCTGCAAAGATAGCCGTTCACACCGTGATCAATCATTTCCCTAATCCCTGGAGAGTCAGCGCCAATGACAGGCAT
>DAEN01000016.1 GCA_002495315.1 Thaumarchaeota archaeon UBA141 | reverse complement strand
CGGAAGTTTCCATATGTGTTCTTGAGATCGGAAGTGGTCGTCATGGCACCCAGATTTACCCACTTTCCCAAGTACGAATGGCCAATAAATCCTTCGTGAGACTTGTTCGAAAACTCCTCTATAATAGACGACTCCACCTCTCCTCCAATACGACCTCCTTTCATAATCGTAGTACCTGCACGAATTAGAGCAGATTTTATTACTGATCCTTCACCAATGTACGCGGGACCACTAATGAACGAGAATGATTGAATTACTGCCTTGCTACCGATAACAATTGGTCCATTTCGAACGTCAAGAACCACGTGAGGTCCCACTTCAACATCACTTGCAATTTTCAATAGATTGGCAGGGCCCATAACTGCAGACTGTCCATGGTCAAGGTCTCCCACAGGATAATGCAAGAGTTGATCATTCAACATCTCTGAGTTTAGCTCCACTAATGACCACGGGAACTTGATGAGCGAACTATTCGCAAGCGTATATTTTGTATATCCACGCGAGAATCGTCTTAGCTGTAATTCTATCTCATCGCCATTACGGATTTGAAGCTTCTCTGCTTGCTTTGCAGGAAACCTTGCCAAGACAACTATCCCATCTGAAAGGGCGATGAAAGGTTTCCGAAGCTTGAGTAATTTTTGCACCTGAGGGTTTACGACATTAGTCAGCCCATTCACAAAAAGAACAAGATCATCCAGCTGAAAGTTGTTAATTCTTGTAGACGGATGCCTGGAAGAGACCAGGTGTCTCAAATGCTCTCGAACAATGAGATCCGGGTTCTCGATCCGTAGTCTGTTACATAGCGTATCAAGAATGGTCTGACAGCCAAGGACGAGCTCGAATGTTGGTTTAGTTAGAGTAATCGGTACAAAGTTCCGTGCTAGATTACCTTCGAAGATTACAGCTCGCAGTCCAGGCACCTTTAGAGTACCTTGCCGAGCCGGTCCAGATATTGGTTATTAGCAGCTGCATACGCTTGTCTGTCACCTATATCAATAAAATTGCCTTTTGCTTTATATCCAAAGATAGGTTCGCCATCTTCTTTGGCCTTGTTGAAAGCCTGGTCCATTCCATACATTGTTCCTTTAGGAATATACTTCAGGAAAGACTTTTCCATCACATAGCACCCTACGTTTACTAAACCACTCACTTTTGGCTTCTCTCGCCATGATCTTATCTCTCCGCCCATTTCAATGTCGATGAAACCATAGCTCAACGTTGTGTCGTATTTCATAAGAACCATCGTGGCCTTAGCCCTTTTCTTCTGATGGAATTCTATCAAGGGCTTTAGTCCAAAGTTAAACACTGAATCACCGTAAATACACACAAACGCACCGTCAATCGCCTTCTCAGCAGCTTTTAGTTGGCCAGCTGTACCCATCACACTTGGAGTCCTATAGAAAGAAACTTGAATTCCAAGATCGCTGCGGTCACCAAAGTACTCTTCAATTACTCTGCCCAAATAGCTAGTACAAATCAAAACATTATCGATTTCATTTTGTCTTAGCCATTCCAGAAGGTGTTCCAGCACTGGCTTGTCCCCAAGTGGCAACATTGGTTTGGGTACGAATAGAGTGTATGGCCTGAGCCTTGTACCGAGCCCTCCTGCAAGAACCACTGCCTTTTTGATCTTTGCCAATATGAATCACGCGCAATTAGCTCAAGTAATTAGAGCATCAACCATTATTGCTAGAAATATGAAAGCGAGATATGGACTAGAGAATTTGAACAATCTCCAGGCCTTCGCCACAGATGGCCATATTAGAAGATGTGTGCCTAGCCCCATTGTTACCACACCCATTGCTAGAGTGATAGCCATGTATACTATGCCAAAACCACGGCCCATATCTATCAAGAATGGCACTAGGCTTGCAGCTACCATCAAAAATACGGTTAACGCAATCACTCTTACTGACTTTTTTTCATCAACAACTACTGGAAGCATAGGCACATGCGCCGTCTTGTAGTCTTCACGTGCATGTAGAGCTAAACTCCAGATGTGGGCGGGAATCCATAGGAATACAAGTGCAGCCATAACTACCGATATCAAGTCTATCGTTCCAGTCACAGCACTATACCCTACCAACACAGGCATAGCACCAGAGAACCCTCCTAACAAAATGTTCAAGGGAGTCCTTCGTTTGAGGAATCTACTGTAGATTACTATATTGTCAAAGAGGCCGGCGAGCATGAATATTCCGGCCAGTATATTAGCAGAAGAAGCAAGCAAGACCGACATTACCGCCAGAACAACACCAAAGTATAGTGCCTTTTCAGGAGGATGTATCCGACCGGAAGGAATTGGACGGGCTTTTGTCCTCCCCATCACAGCGTCAATATCTCTATCAATGTATCCAGTGATAGTATTCGCAGCTGCCGATCCTAGGAATACAGCTACTACTGCAGCTAGTACGTGATATGGACGTCCAATGCCGGGGTCAGCCACAAAAGCAGCTGCAAATGCCGTGAAGACCAGAAGATATACTATCACAGGCTTAGTGACTTCATAGTATGTCTTCAGAGCATCAATAATCCGAATCAGGCTCAACTCCCCGCACAGCAAACATGTTCTAGCTAACTAAATGGTTTCTCATCTAGAACATAACGTGAGACAAAGACTTCATTTTGAACATCGCAACGCGTACGTCTCTATGGTTCCAGAGGACGCAATAAAATTATCTCTACTTCTTTTCCTTTCTCGTATTCCTCCTCAATCTCCGGAATTACTAGAAGACCATCAGATTCAGTCATGCTGGAGATTATTCCTGCACCACTTCTCTGAATCAGATCTGCTACAAATCCATCTCGAACTTTCTTCAGACGTACTCTCGCGAATGTCCTGATGCCTTTCTGACTACGAACACCAGTGAGCAATCGGGCCTTGACTTTTGGGTCTGATTCCTGCATAGAAGATTGCAGGTATGTCAGAAGAGGCCGAACGAAAACGCGAAATGCCATCATAGCTGCCACGGGATACCCCGATAGCAAGACTATAGCTTTGCCGTCAACGCATGCAAGGCCAACGGGCGAACCTGGCCGCATCTTCACGCCGTGTATTATTACTCCAGGATTACCAAGAGAAGAAACCACCTCAGGGACGATATCTCTCTCACCCACAGAGGTACCTCCTGAAACCAGCGTCACATCGGCTGCATGCAATCCGGCCAAGAGTTTCTCTCTGAGAGCCTTACGCTCATCGGGAACAACACCGAGATCTATTGGTTCACAACCGATCTCACACACCATGGCTCGGATGACTGGACCATTGATGTCATACACTTCACCAGGAGAGAGCTTACGTTTGGGACGCACGATCTCATTGCCTGTAGAAAGACACGCAACGGTCGGCCTTCTAAAGACCCTAACCTCCGTTTTACCTAAGGCAGCAATGATCCCCAAATCCTGAGGCCTCAGTCTCAATCCCCTCTTTAGAACCGTGCATCCCTTCACGACGTCTTCTCCAATCCTAGCTACGTGTTCACCGGGGGCGATAGTTCGCATAGCCGAGATCTTTGATCTACCGGCTTTTCTAGAGAACTCAAGCATGAGAACAGCATTGGCACTCCGAGGAAGTAGCGCTCCAGTCGCTACTGTTACAGTCTGACCTGGAGAGAGAACTAGATTCGGAACGGATCCCATAGCGACGTTTCCTACAACTTCCAGAGTGACGGGGTTAGTCTCAGAAGCGCTCGAAGTATCAATCGATCTTATTGCGTATCCGTCCATAGCTGCGCGGTCATACTGAGGGAGATTCATGGTCGCGATAATGTCTTCGGAAACAACTCTACCAAGTGCGTTATCAGCCTGAATGGTCTCGGATCCAAGACTTCCCTTCTGGAACTGATCTAGAAAGATCCTGAGAGCATCATTAACCGGAGTAAGCGATCTGCGTGTCGAGATTTGAATCTTAGACATTACTTACACCTGAAGATAAGACTAACACCTTTCCAAACCTGCAACCATGAATATGAATCTAACTAGATAGCTAGATATGATAGAATAAATGCATCCAGTCCTCGTTGTGAAATGGATGGAACATAGACGCTCCTATCTCAACGTGGATAGAGCATTTGATATCCTCCTATCCTCTATAACGCTCAAGCCGTGTAGTGAGACGGTCCCAGCTATTCACTCCTATACGCGCGTACTAGCAGAGGAAGTAATAGCGCCAACATCGAGGCCGCTTCTAGACACTAGTCACATGGATGGATTTGCTCTACGGTCTGCAGATACTGTACATTCGTCGAAATCCAATCCACTCAGTCTGAAAATCAAGGGAACAGTTAAGCTTGAGGATTTCCCTGAAAAACGAGTCTCTCAAGGAGAAGTTTTTGGAATATTGACAGGTGCACATCTCCCACCCGGTGCCGATGCAGTAGTACCAAAAGAGAAGGTGTACAAAGCAGACGGTAGAATCGAGGTGTCGGAACCTCTTAGAGATGGCGAAAACGTCATTCGCGCAGGATCTGACTTCGCACAGCGCGCGGTTGTCTTCAAAGAAGGTCACATTGTCCGGGCACAAGATATAGGAATACTTGCTGCGTTAGGCATTCTTGAAGTCAGAGTCTATCATAAACCCCGAGTAGCGATCATTAACGTTGGTTCTGAACTGATCGAATCAGCGGAAAACATTCAACCAGGCAAGACTGTAAGCAGTCATGGGTTCATGATTTCCAGAGTCGTTTCTAAGTCAGGCGGAGATCCTCAGTACCTAGGAATAGCTCCGGATGAAGAGGACAAGATTGTCATGGCCGTGCAGAAAGGATTACGCGAATCCGACCTCGTTTGCACCATTGGTGGATCTTCCATGGGCGAAACAGACCTAGTAGAACGATCAATAAACAAGCTTGGAGATCCCGGTGTGATAGTTCACGGCCTCCAGCTTCAACCTGGCAGAGTTGGTGGCTTCGGAGTCATTGATGGTAAGCCGATCTTCATCCTTCCTGGCCTGATACTGTCCACTATCAATTGCTTCGCCTTTCTTGTTTATCCACTAATTCGAAGACTCATGAATAAAGATCCCACACCATATTCATGGAAAATGAAGGCGCGTCTGGACCACAGCCCTGAACTCAGTTTGTTTCATGACTTTCGACGAATTGTGTGGGTAGAGCTCAAAAGTGACTCGGATGGAATTGTAGCCACACCTATTTCCGGGGGTTCTTCAAAGCTAAGCGTAATGGCTAAGGCAAATGGCTACATAGTCATCCCAGAACAACAAGATCCACCGAAGGATGACCGGCTTGTCGACGTTCATTTCCTTCCAGGTGTTTCAGAGCCAGAGGCCTTTCTCCTCTAGAAAAAAACCATTACAAATATTGATGTATCAGACTTCACATGGATAGTTAGAACAGAACGTGAGAATTAGAGATTCTTGTTAGGCATAATAATCCTGGCAGCCGGAATGTCGACCCGGTTTGGCCGGAACAAGTTATTGGAAATGGTCCACGGAGAGACAGTCATAGAGAGAGTAGTCA
The DNA here is from genome assembly GCA_002495315.1 of Thaumarchaeota archaeon UBA141. Lineage (GTDB taxonomy): Archaea > Thermoproteota > Nitrososphaeria > Nitrososphaerales > UBA141 > UBA141. The sequence continues at coordinate 3,756 of DAEN01000016.1, read as the reverse complement.
AGAACTCGCTAGCTTCGAATGCAGACGAAGTAATAGTTGTCCTTGGTCATCAATCCAAGAACGTGAGAAGAGTTCTTGAAGATCACAAATGTAAATTGGTCCTAAACAATAACTATCACACAGGCCAGTGTTCTTCCGTCAAGAAAGGTGTTGACATGCTCGTGGATCGAGCGGAAGCAATCATTATTCTACCAGGCGATGTTGCTCTAATAACGACTAGAGTTATTGATGCAGTCATAAAAGAATATCTTAGTAGCAACAGTTCCATCGTAGTGGCCTCCCATCACGGCTCTCACGGACATCCGATCCTCTTCTCGAAGGAGCTATTCCACGAGGTTCTGAATATCGACGAAAGCACTTTTGGACTTAAGAGCGTGATCAATAGACACATGGATCAAGTAACAAGAGTTGAAGTTGATTCAACGGAAGTTCTAATAGACATAGACACTCAGGAAGATTTCAAACGTCATCTTTTGGGGAAGGATTTGTTCGACCAAGAAAAACAGTGATGTTCTTTGCGAGGACAAGGGATTCATTCATGTCGATGTAATCACATGACAAAAGAGCAAGATTTCTCAATTCCACCTAGTAAACTCCCACAGCCATAATTAGATCCCAGTTGAATCAAAACATCACAGGGTTGAGGAGTGGAATAATCCTCGCAGGCGGCCTAAGCTCGCGAATGGGGACAAACAAGGCGCTACTTCAAATTGAAGGAAAACCGCTCATTTCTCACGTCATTGACGCATTAGAGATAATAGTTGAAGACATCCTACTTGTAGTTAGCAAGCGCCAATCACCCAACGAATACGAAAAATATTTTGGAGGTAGTAACGTGAAGATCCGGCAAGATTCCGTTGAAACACAGAGCCCATTGATTGGATTCCTAACTGGACTAAGTCATGTTTCAGCTGAATATGTATGCGTGCTTTCCTGCGATCTTCCGTTCGCAAACCCCAGAATATTGGAACGCTTATTCAGAATGGGAGTTGGTTTTGATGCCGCAATACCCAAGTGGCCTGGAGGCAATCTTGAACCTTTGTACGCAGTATACAATACTGCAAGAGCGCTTCACGCAACACAATCTAGCATCGTTGCAGGTGAGCTGAGCAACAAGGACATGATTAAGAGACTCCGTAAGATTCGAGTGATCTCCACTGAAGACCTCATGGTGGACGAGCACCCCCTATCATTCATGAACGTGAACACTCCCACTGATCTCAAGACTGCGAGATCTGAGATGAAGAAGGGACTTCACGATAAGATGAAACAGACGAACTAGAAGTCTACTTTTCGATAGCTGACCGGATCTCAACACGAAGTTGATCGTCAGTCTTTCCTTCCACGTCAATACCTAGTTCAACTGCTGCTTTCAAGAGCTTTTGGTGTTCCGTACTTGGAACAACCTTTTCTGGCGAAGAGATCTTATCGGCATCCCGTAGCTCTAGCTCTAATTCTTGCTTGGCTTTTTGGAATTCGCCCTTTGCTCTCCCAAGTGATCGTGCCATCTCCGGAATCTTCTTCGTTCCAAATAGGAATACCCCGACGGCAAGAATAATAATGATAATTTCCATTCCGCCAAATGGCCCCAGTTGGAGCGATGTCCAGGGCAACAAATTGATCAAATACTAATAGCCAGACAAAGTTACTTTAGCGTTTCGCTAGAAGATTTGAGGTCAAATAAGATTCCCTTTCAACTTTGAAGAGATAAACTTCTCCTTGACTGAACAAACAGAACCTTTTGGATCACCGTCACCATAATATTCACAAGACTCCTGAACACCGACAGCTCAGTCGTCATTAGATTGATTAATTACAAATACTGATTTCTTTGCGCAATAACACGAAATGCAGGCAAGAATAGGAGAAACCAAACTTCTCTTCTCGCAAGGTGACATAACTGATCAGAACGTCGATGTGATAGTGAATGCCGCCAACCCAAGTCTCATGGGAGGCGGCGGAGTAGATGGAGCTATTCACCGCAAGGGCGGAGCAAAGATACTCGAGGATTGTAAAAGAATCAGAGTCATCAAATGGCCCAACGGACTTCCAGTGAGCTACGTAGTTTTATCAACAGGTGGAAATCTGAAGGCGCGCTTTGTAGCTCACACCGTCGGACCTACATGGAAAGGCGGAAATAGAGATGAAGCTCGCCTCCTTGCAGACGCGTACAGCAACTCGCTAGATTTGGCTACGACACGTGGATTTGAGAGTATTGCTTTTCCGTCAATTAGTACTGGCGCTTATGGATATCCCATAGAAGAAGCCGGTACAATAGCACTAAAAAGTGTCAGAACATTCTTAATGGAGAATGCCAGTACATTGAAACTTGTAGCTTTCGTTCTCTTCAGCCAAGACGACCTTAGAATTTATGAGGAAGTAGCTAATGAGATCTTTGCGTAGTACAAGGTCAATGCGGCCCGTTGCCAATATTCTTCTTTCAATGAGTTTGACGTACAGTTATCTTCATATCTGAAAAGGTGAACATAGAGTTGACCTCAATCAAGGGAACAAGTAGGATCGAAGTAAAAGAATCCAAGACCCCAAGAGCCCGAAGACTAGCAATTTCAGTAGATATCGGGAAGACAACAACCAGGGCTTGTTTGGGCCAGGGAGACGGCAAGATCATTCGAAAAAATTCATGTCGAACGGCAAGCTTCGAGAATGCAGATGGGTTTGTAAATCAAGTCATCACGATGATAGGCTCATTACTAGACAACTCAGGACCGATCGAGGAAGTAGAAGCAATAGGCATAGCGGCTTTCGGGCCGTTAGACTTGGAGAAAGGCACCATCATAAATACATCCAATTCCCCTAAAAGTTCCATTTCGCTTCGTGAATCCCTCAAGAATGCTTTTGGGCACTCAGTAGTGTTTCTTAACGATGCAACAGCAGCTACACTAGGCGAATATTTCTTTGGTGCAGGAGAGAGACATGCCAACCTGGTATATCTGACTCTAAGCACAGGCATTGGGGCAGGCATACTAGTAGACGGTCATCTTTTGCTTGGAAAGGATGGAAACGCGGGAGAAGTAGGACACATGACTGTCGACCCTGCCGAGCGATTGGCCTGTGGTTGCGGAAAGAAGGGCCATTGGGAAGCATACTGTTCCGGACAGAATCTGCCAAACTTTGCCAAGTTGATAGTCGAGGATCTATCATCTTCCGGGAAGTTAGGAAGATTTTCCAACAGTTCTCTTTTCGGGACTACAGAAGCTTTGACTTCTGAGATAATCTGTCGCGAAGCTCGTAACAAAGACGAGTTAGCGCAGAAGATCATTGACGAGGTGGGAAAGCTGAATACAATTGCCCTCGCAAATATCATCAACCTCTACGATCCTTCATTGGTAACTATTGGCGGGTCCGTCTGCCTAAAGAACCCAGACTTGATCCTCCCTCCAATATTGAAGGAAATAGATAATCACCTGATTAATCGTCGTCCAGAAATCATCATAACTCCCCTTGGTGATGAAGCTGGTCTGCTTGGAGCATTAGCAGCTGCATTAAGATTATATCAGATACAACCTACCTGACGCCATTCTACTGTTTGCGACTAACTTGGCAATACCAAAAAAAAAGCTTTATTTTCGGTTTAGAGAATCTCGCAGTACATCAATCCCGACATCATTCCCCTCTTTATCACTCAAGTGCTTGGCGTGCTAATTTTGCCCCTTCCACCATGCTGACTAGTTTAGCAAATGCTATCTCCCGTGACCGCGTCCGTAGACCGCAGTCAGGATTAGCTAAAATGCGACA
>DAEN01000054.1 GCA_002495315.1 Thaumarchaeota archaeon UBA141 | reverse complement strand
CCTGTCTCCTACGCGAATGTGGTTCTAATGCTACTCATAACTTTCCTGGCAATTCTCCTTTGACCAGCGGATCTAATGAACTATGACAATCACTTGAGAGATTAGAGAGACATAGTCAAAATGAATAATACTACATCAGACCAAACCCCTAATTGAGACCTACCAATGTTTAATCCGAACTTCGTGGACGTTATGGGAAAGAAGACCAGATACTTTGAGGTAGGAAAAGGAGAACCGCTAGTGCTCATTCACGGCGGTCATTATGGGTCCTACTATTCTGCGGACTGTTGGGGCTTGAATATGAATGGTCTCGCAACAAATCATCGCGTGATCGCGTTAGATAAGCTTGGAATGGGATACACCGACAATCCATCTCAGGACAGGGATTACACCATGGATGCTACTATTGAACATGTCTACCAATTTCTTCTAGTGATGGGAATAGAACGGGCAACACTGGTAGGCCATTCGCGGGGGGCACTCCCAGCAGCATACTTAGCTATACAACACCCAGACTTGGTCACATCAATTGTAATTGTAGATACCAATACGCTTGCTCCTGGCGATTCCTCTATACAGAGTAGTTTTTACACGGATATGGAAAAAGATACCCCGCCAGTCCCCACAAGGGAAAGTGTTCTGCTAGAACCCGAGCTTAACGCATATTCCAGGAATCACATTACCCCCGACTTCGCAGAAGCACTATACCAGATAGCAATACTCCCAAAGACTGTCGAAGCAAAGAGGAATATGACCAGGACAGAGAGCTCGATCTTCTATCCACAGCTGAGTTCTCGGAAGAGTGAAACGTTCGAATTGATCGAGGGAGGACGTCTAAACGTTCCCACGCTCATAGTGTGGGGTCTAAATGATCCATCAGCCCCGTTTGAGCTTGGAACATCCCTATTTCACATCATGGCATCAAAGAATGAGCAGACACAATTCCATGCTCTTAACCACGCAGGACATTACTCGTTTAGAGATCAGCCGGATGATTTCAACAGAGTCGTCACCACATTTCTACAGGCATAAATGCTACCCCTAAGAGTATGATGTTCATGAACGAAAAAGATAAGATCTCATCGTCGTCACGACAACGAATTCAGGGAACTAAGGCAGAACTGCAAATCTGATAGTCCCTCGCATCTAGGTTGAACTATTGATCCCGGAAATCGTCGGAATACTTTCTTCTGTCTGCTGGGCTGCGGCAGCAATTGCAGCTAGGCGAACACTGGAAACCACTACACCCCTCACTGCAGTATTCGTTTCGGTACTAATTAACGCAGTATTTCTTTGGCCGCTAGCACTAGTCCTCACATCCTTTGACAAAGTAGAGCCTTACGGAGTCTTCGTCCTTGTGCTTGCAGGGTTAGCTGCACCAACGGCTGGGAGATTGCTAAGGTTTGTCGCAGTGGGGAAACTTGGTGCAGCACCAGCGGCTCCTCTGATCTCAACATTCCCGCTATTTAGCGCAATCATAGCAGTGGCGTTTCTTGGAGAAGTGATCAATATCCAGATCGGAATGGGAACAGGTGCCGTTATCCTTGGCATAGCTATCCTTTCACTTAGAGAAGAAAAAGTCTCTACGTCAAAGCTAGGACTAATCACAGCACTTGGATCCGCATTTGCTTATGGTGCTGCAGCCGCCCTATTCAGAGTTGGTTCACTCCTCGTGGATTCTCCCATCTTAGGAGCTGCCATAGGAGTTACCGTTTCTCTTGGCATATATTGGATTTTGGCAGTTGCCACAAAGAAACCGATTGAACATCCTCGAAGATGGAATCGTTTCAACTATCTGAATGGCATCTTTACTGGACTCGGTTTGGTCCTTACAATCATTGCACTCTTCCTTGAACGCGTTATCATAATAGCACCTTTACTTGCAACAGTTCCGCTATTCACGATCTTCTTTGCATGGATATTCCTCAGAAAAGTAGAACGAATAACCGTAGGAATACTTCTGGCCTCAGTTCTTGTAGTAATTGGCTCGATCTTGGTTATAGTAGCTTAGGCGCCAGTGGAAGTCAGAACTCCTCTCTAACAGATTCGCGATTAAGAGAGAATCGAAGGCCCGCTTAAAATGAACTCCCGCACCGTCAATTGTATGCTGCGCAGCAAGAACCTGATGAATTGTCCGTGATTCCTTGTGACTAGTCAAAGGACATCGCCCGCTGCTTGTACATATGATCATGCAAGTTCCGCTACTCAAACAGCTGATTTTGATTTGAGGGTTTGTATTTTAGACGATATTCACAGCTAGGTGTCAAGCTTGAGGAATATATCATCAACATCAGTCTTTCTCTTTGTCAAGCCCTGTTCGTAAGAGAATTGGGTAAGCTGTTCCACTGCGCTGCGATTGGATTCGAGTCCATATGGGAATGGGTCCAGACCAAGTATCTGTCCTTGTTCTTCAAGGAGTGTCCGCGACCAAACCAAACTGTTGTTGGCTGGATGTTTCAGATATTCGTAGCTCAAATGTTTTGCCTTCTCGAAAGCCTCCATGATACTTTGACCGATCCAAGGATGACGTTCAGCTATCTCTGTTTTGAGCGCGATTACATGCATGATGGGAAAGATTCCAGTCTTACCATACCATTGTATCTCTAGTTCCCTAAAGTTAGGGAACAATCGACTAACTTGCGGTGGCTGAGATTCCAATGATGGTATTGTATCAGGTTGAATTCGTGCCGCGATCTCCCCTTTCATCAACATCGTTTCCAGGGCAGCATCGCCATTTGCTCTATCGATTTTCACATTCAGAGGCTTCTCAAATGGAAGGAGCTCTTCCCTTCCTGTGACCCAGTCGATACTCTCCGGAGATATGCCATATTCATGTTGTAGGAATCCTTTCGCTAACATCGACATCGTGACCTGGTACATGCCGATCCCAACTCTTCTCCCTCGCAGATCTTCCGGCTCACGTACACCAGCCTCTAAGTTACAATAGATGAAGGAGTGAGGAAAGAGACGCCTCGGGAAAACAGGTATTGCAACAATCGGAAGACCTTGATCTTTAGCCATCAGATACGATGACATCGAGAGCTCGCATACATCGAACTCCCAGTTTCGCAACATTCGAAAGTGGCGGTCCCCCGATTGAGTACTGATGATGACTGGATCTATCCCTTCCGGCCTCACCGTGCCATGTATTAACGCCTCAGTGCGATCGTAATTTTCAATGGCCATAGTTAGCTTTAGCGCGGCTATGAGTTACCACCGATTTCAGAGCTGAGCTATTGAACTATATAACGTCAAAAAGCCCACAGCTGGATCAATTACTTATCATAACTAGCAGTAAACAGAAAGAATTGATCCATCACCACATGCTAGGAAGGTCTTTTGGATCCATGCTAGCATCTAAACGGTCCAACATGAAGCAATAGATAATGAGCTAATCACAATTATCGCGTCTTTTGCGAGCTGAGATGGAGTCACAGGTATCTCTTAAAGCAATAAATATCGAGATTAAGTAGCCAGTGGTGCGTCAAATTGGCTGAAAGAGAAAGAGAACGGAACCTTTCATTTGAAGTATATCAGGCTAACTTGGACTTCAAGAAACATGCTAAGGAAGAAAGGGCGAAAGCAGCGAAGATTGTAAAAGGGAAGGACTTTCAGCCTAAATGGAATGGTCACGGCTATACCGTTTACTTAATAGATCCCACTCTACGCTATGCAGACGGAAAGTTACCTGCTACTAAGCAACTTCACATATTCAAGGAGATGATTCCCCCAGGTGGCTCGAACATCGAACACAAACATCTCCAGGAAGCCGTAGTCTTTTTGCTATTTGGCAGAGGCCACACTTTCATAGGGGGCGAAAAAGACGACGAACGAGCTACATCAGTAGGCGATCGTTACGACTGGGAGGCAGGAGACCTCATCATGGTACCACCGAACATGTGGCACGTTTTCATTAACGACGACCAGGAAAAACCTGCTCTCTTCTT
>DAEN01000047.1 GCA_002495315.1 Thaumarchaeota archaeon UBA141 | reverse complement strand
TAGCGTTCCGAACGGCGAGCGAGGTATCAGAGAGAATTTCATCGCTCCTACTTCCTCCACTCTCTGTTGGCTTCTCGATGGAGCATCTGTCCTTTCCCGGGACCGTTTCTATTGATGCAACAACCTTGATCGTGACAATCAGTAGCATTTGTCAAAGCCTCTCAACCTACGGCTTCACCAATCCAATAGTGATCAATGGACATGGAGGAAATGTTGCTGCTCTTGAAACTGCAGCACAAACTCTCCTTTACAGATCTAACATCAGGGTCCTGATGTTTCACGTGCCAGATTTAGCAAATGCAGCTTATAGAAATTTGTACCGATCTTCAACGCGGGCCCCACCTGGACATGCGGATGAGATCGAGACGTCTCTATTACTCGCTTGTTCCAACTGGAACCTACGAAAGCGCCACAAGATCAAAGAGTTACCAAAATTACCGAAAGGCCTCAGCCTTGGATCACCTATGGAAGGCATCTTCCGGCCTTGGAAGACCGCAGAGCTCAGCCGATCAGGAGTTCTTGGCGACCCAACTAGAGCATCACGAAAAAAGGGGAAGAAGATCTTAGAGACAGTTGTAGACAGGATAGCTGAAGTAATTCATAACTGCAGATAGGGTGTCTGAAGTTTGTTTAGTGGAATTGTTGAGAAAACTGTCCCAGTTACGAGGATCTTACAAAAGAAGGGAAACTGGAAGATTTACCTAGATCTGGGCCCACTTGTGAAACAGCTCAACCTTGGCCACAGTGTTGCTGTGAACGGGACTTGTCTGACAGTGGTCGGAAAGAAAGGGAAAATTGCATCATTTGAGGTTATCCAAGAGACACTCAAACGCACCAACTTGGGGCTCTTGAAAGTCGGCGATATCGTAAACGTAGAGAGAAGCCTACTTTTAGGAAGTAGACTTGAAGGACACCTTGTTCAAGGTCATATTGATGGCACAGGGAAAATAATCGCACTCGAGAAGGTACCTGGATCCACCAAGATTTGGGTAAAGACTTCAAATAATCTTGCCAGAATGATGATCAATAAGGGATCTGTTGCATTAGACGGCATTAGCTTGACCATTGTCGATGTTCAGAGAAATTCATTCTCGGTGTGCCTGATCCCCCACACTCTCATGACTACAACTCTTATGTCTGCAGCGATTGGGATGATTGTCAACATAGAGGTAGATATCATAGGAAAATGGATCGAACGTCTTGTCCGCGACGCGGTCGGAGACGGAGGCCACAGCAAATCCCTGAAGCAACTTGCATTTCAAGCTAAAACGTATTAGGACGTACTCTATTGTAAGAGATCTTTGCTATCCACTCGTTTGAGGGGAAACCCAATCTTCATTGGCTTTGTGAACTATCTAATCTGGGGAGGAGGATATCTCCTCATTGGGAAGAAATGGACTATAGCCTTGCCTCTTGTCGTTCTTTGGTTTGTGAGCGGAACGATCCTGCCCCAGACCTTTGGATCTGAATTTTCTTTTCTAGTTCGAAATCTTGCAGGAATTGGCTTCGGGTACGACGCGTATAGAGAAGCCAAGGCCATAATGAGCGTGACTTCCGAGCCAAGTTCAATAACAAATGGAACAAACGGAAAGAGGTAAAGGAAAAGAACATCAGCGTCTAATAGCTATTGGTACAATCTCCAGGTTACGAAGACAACATTAGTGAAAAGTCGGAATCAGGATCTGGTTAGAAGTTGTGATTCTCTCGCAATCTTCCAAATAGGGAAGACGGTTACACCGGATCAGGAAACAATCCTCACGTTTAATAGATTATAGATTCCTTGCGACCATGTGAATTCACATGGCTATCTAGTTTCAGCCGATGAGACATATACCAAAAGAGAAGGCCTCACCATCATTGATTGTAGAGCCAAAGCGGAGTACCTTCGAGGCCACATATCCGGTGCAATCAACTTTGATGTTTTCAAACATAGTTGGCGCGACACTTCGATCAATGGGCTACGCGAATTTACGCGTCGTATGGAAAGTGAGGTTCGTCATATCGGGATTCGCGCTGATAGACCAGTTGTAGCTTACGATGATATATCTGGTTCCTTCGCTGCAAGAGGAGCTTGGAATCTCCTCTACCTTGGACATGAAGAAGTAATGTTACTTGACGGGGGATTGTCAAGCTGGACTCGAAGTGGTTTTCCCACCCAGAAAGAACCGCCAGAAATTGTACCAAGCGATTTCTTCGCCCGGCCGAGAGAAGAGTTCATTGCTGGACGCGACTTGATAACCGCGAAGTCAAATGATGAAAAAGTAAGAGTGATAGACACGAGGTCCTTGAAAGAGTACATAGGCGCTAAGCAGAGAGCTCAAAGAACCGGCAAGATACCCAAAGCCATCCACATTGACTGGCAGGAGAACTTAACATCAGAGGGGCTGTTTGAATCTCTAGAGACTCTCAAGAAACTGTACGATTCTTGCGGTGTATCGCAGGACAAGGAGGTCATCACTTACTGTCAGGGGGGTTACCGAGCGGCTCACACCTTCTTAGCTTTAAAGATGCTGGGATATCAGGTCAGAAACTACATCGGTTCTTGGGCTGAATGGGGAAACACATCAGAGTTACCTGTTGAGGGAACTCAGGTGTGATCTTTCTCTTTAAGACTTCAACAACTTCAAGACTTTTTCTGGAGTAATAGGATAGTCAAGGACTCTCACTCCCGTAGCATTTGCTATAGCGTTTGCTATTGCTGCACCAGTGGGTATCACAGGTGCTTCACCGCATCCGCGAGCACCAAAGGGACCGAATGGGTGCGGAGTTTCCCGAATGATTGGTCGTGTTAAAGGTGCTTCTAAAGAAGAAAGAAGCTTATAGTCAGCAAAGCTAGTGTTAACCATCTTCCCATTTTCAGTCACCATCTCTTCATGAAGAGCGACACTGATGCCCAAGGCCATACCTCCTTCAATCTGACCTTCGACAGTTGCGGGATTAATAGCGCGCCCAACATCTACAACAGCCACGGAACGACAAATCTTGACTTGGCCAGTTTCAGTATCCACTTCCACCTCCACTCCTTCAGCTGCTGGTGTGTAAAATGATACTGCTCGTTCGCTTCTAGCGGTGTTGGACTCAAGATCAAGTGGCGGGAATTCATCCCGCCAGTCATTCACACCCACTAGACCCAGGTCCAGAAATTGCTGAAGTGAAAGCTGTTCCCCGGATGATTTTTTCGTGGCCTTGAGTGAACCTATGTCAATCTCCACATCAGGAGTTTCTGCTCCAAGGACTTTAGCTGTCTGCTGCTTAAGTTTGGACAGAAGATCTTCCGAAGCCCTGACTGTTGCGTTCCCAATATTATAGAGTTGTCGACTAGCATTACAACCCCCCATCTGAGGAGAGAGTAAAGAATCACTTCCAGTCTCGAGAGAATTTATCAATATCCTGTCGATGGAAATACCCAATACTTCTGAAGCGAGTTGTGCGACGGCAGTTTGGATCCCTCCTCCGACCTCTATCGCACCCGTTGCAACTTCGACTATTCCATCGGAGCGAAGAATAACGCGAGCTGAGTAAGTGACGTTTCCACTTGTTTGTTTGCTGCCTAGAGCAATACCTTTACCGCTTTTCCATCTTCCGTTCTTCGCACTTTGAACATTTGACCAATCCAGTGCTGTCGCTACTGTATCAAGACATCCTTTCATATCGAGCGAGTTGACCTTTTCTCCTATTGAGCTAATCTCTCCATCACGGAGCAAATTCTTGCGTCTGAATTCGACAGAATCAATATCGAGATCTACTGCCAACCTATCCATCTGTGACTCGAGTGCAAAAGCAATCTGGGGGCCCAAAGGTGCACGAACAGTTCCGTTTGGCTGCCGGTTCGTATAAACACGATAGATATCCATAGCAAAGTTAGGTATTGCATACACAGAAGAAGCAGCAAAGGCAGCATTTTGTAGAAGTCGATTCAGTCCAGCTTTGTATCCTCCAGCGTCATAAAGTACCTTCAGATACCGGGCGATCAGCTTTCCCTCTCTTGTTACTCCGTCTTTTACGTATATGATTGCACCCTCTCGAACCATGCTCGCTTGAAAAGTCTCCTCGCGCGTTAAGAGTAATCTGACAGGTTTCTTAGCTTTCAGAGCTAGCTTGGCACATATTGCTCCGAGATCTGTTTCACCCCTGTTCCCGAATCTCCCTCCTATATGTGGAGGAACAATTATCCTGATACTATCTTCATCAATCATTAGTGCATCCGCGATCTCCGATCTGGAGAGATTTGGACTCTGACATGGCATCCATATGGTGATTCCGTTGTCGGTGGGTTTGGCTAGAGCAGATAGCGGCTCCATCTGACAGTGCTGTACCATCGGCATGGTATAACGGCCTTCTACAGTGAAAGCAGCCTCATCGAAGCCCTTTTCAGTATTCCCTTGCCGAACCTTTATGTGACGACCAATGTCGTCTGGGTTTTTCACATCTTCCTCAATGTCAAATTTTGCAGGTAACTCAGAATATTCTATCTGAACTGCATTCAGTGCCTCAATAGAAGCACCACCGCTTGGTGTTGCAACTGCAACTATAGGTTCCCCTGCGTAACGAACCCTGCTTGTTGCCATAATACGAGCCTCAGGGGAAAAATCTGCCCCAGTGACAACTGTTGCGATCGACTTGGCCTTGTCTGTAGACACCTTTAGATCAGCATGCGGGACTGGACTTAAGAGGATTTTTGCCACTAGAGAAGATTCGTGGTCGAAATCTATTTGGTACTTTGCCTTTCCAGTAATCTTTGCGGCTGCATCCAACCTCTGGGTACGAACCCCAATTTGAGCTTCCGTGACTTTCAATCCATACTAGTCCAAAGCCGCAATAATATAGGTGAAGCGGTTATGTGAATAATGTGTCAACTTCAACTGAAAATATTGTACCACGTACGAGCTCAAAGTGTAAACTGGGCTCCATTTCTCTCCCCTCGCCTACCTGAATCAACTACATTGGTAAGTTCTAAATATGTCCTCTTTAGTAATAGTAGTCGTTAATGAAACGAGTGCGGCAGTTTGATGAGTTGGATATGAAGATACTGACTGAACTGGTCAAAGATGGTAACGCATCAGTACCCAAACTAAGCAAGAAAATCCAAGCAAATAGCTCTGTTGTTTACAGTCGCATCAAGCGGCTCTTTCGCAGGGGAGTTATCGAGAGGTTCACGGTAGAAGTTAACGATGAGTTTTTTGGCTATCAGGTATCAGCACTAGTTGGACTCAATATTGATTCTAAGCTCCGGTCAGAGATCGTAAATGAGATGCTACACATGGATAGAATTATTGTAGCGAGAGAGGTTACCGGCAGATTTGATCTTCTTGTAACTTGCAGGGCTCATTCCCTTGAAGATCTCCACAACCTAGTTGGTAAGATCGGCGAGCTCACTGGAATACATCATACGGAAACTTTCGTCCAGATGAGACGAAATGTTACCGCGCCAGCCTTTCAACTCGCCTCGCATTAATACATACTAGCTAATTGGCTGCAAGGCTGATCAACAACTCAATCTTGTTAAGCTGATCTTCCTCATTTTCCTCGAATCGCTTCTGCCACTTTAATTGCTTGCACAGTTGCTGCCACATCGTGTGTTCGTATTAGATGTGCTCCGTGGAATACAGCAATCGCAGTTGCAGCAAGAGATCCATAGAGCCGATCCGCAGGATCGTCAATATTTAGAATATTACCAATGAATGACTTGCGTGACAATCCTATGCATATAGGTCGACCTAGTTCGCGGAGGAATTCAAGATCCTTGAGGACCTCTGAATCCCAGACATACCAGGGAATCCTACTGTCCCTGAGCTCGACACCAGATCCTGTACCTCTAAAGAACCCAATCCCGGGATCCAAGACCAAGTCTTCAGTCACGCCGGCGTTGTAGGCCAACTCAAGGCTCTCCTTCAGGACATTCGATACTCTAGATATGACAGTATCCGTCGAAGGTGTTGATATCAAGCCTTCCTCAGAAGCAAGTATTATGATGGGTAGATTGTACTCCTTCGCGAGTTCCACTAGGCCTCTGTCATGCCTTAATCCACTAGTATCATTGAGTATACTCGCACCAGCGTTAATAGCTGCCTCTGCAACTTGACTTCGACGCGTATCAGCAGAGATAGGCAAAGACGTATGCTGTTTGACCAAAGCGACCGCTTCAGTTAGTCTTCGGCGTTCTTCTTCCATTGGCACCTGTGTCTGAAGGTACGGAGCAGTTGACATGCCTCCAAGATCGATTACATGAGCGCCCTCCTCAGTCATACGACGCACAGTTTGTTCGATCTCCGCGCGAGTTGTATGGACAGAGCCTTTGTAGAAGGATTCAGGACTAATATTTACGGCACCTATGACTCTTGTTGGAAATCCTGGCCCTACCTGTATTCCACCTAGATTCGCTGAAGACATCTACGGACAGGAAAAGCACTCGCCTATATTTGAGCTCAAGTATTTCTATTCGCCAAGGTTATTCGCGCGACTTAATTTATGCCTAGTTACTCAGTAATACATCCACAGCTAGATCAAATCATTATTCAATATTAGACCGGATCGTCCAAAGTCGTTGACCAACCAAACCTTTGGTAAAGATAACAATCTTAAAGTCACAACATTGGTATTCGAAGGTGGTACATACATCCTACTGGCAAGTACTGTCGCGGCTGCGACTTTTCTAATAATACTATTTACACATCGAAGTAAATCTTCGGGACGGGTCTCAACTCTTAATTCAATGGAATTGACAAACCCCTTTCCTTCCCAAAGAAGAACAAAAATATCTTCATCCAATAAGCTGCAGCTAGAATCTACGACTTCAGTTACCTCGATTCGTCCAGCAACAATCACTTCAGTACCTACTCATTCGCGCGAACAGAACTTTTCAACTGGGATAGAAAGATCCTTGAATCCGCAATCCGTTATGCACAACACTAAAGGAACCGTACCAGAAAAGGTTTCTAAGAAAATCAGCCATTCCACACAATCCAATAAACTGAAGAAAAGACAAAAGATCAAGAACGGTACAAGAATTCAGAGTAAGACTAGTTTCAGATCCGCCGCGTCCTGAACTCCAGACGACAGAATATCAAGAATAGGAGATCTATTCAACCCTAAGAAGGAATTCTACTTTTGTCCAGGGTTTCCCCTAATTCCTAGCAAAAAAAAGGAAAAAGGGGGGTTTGTAGTCTAGAGACCGAATAGCTCGATGAGCTTCGCTTCCCACTTGGCGGGTTCTGTGAAGAACTCTTCAAAGGTTGGGAACATTGGCATTCCTACCGGCATTACGTTACCTAAGGCTACCGGGGAATCCACTGTAGCAAGTGCAGGTGGTCTTCCTGTCTCACCTATTGCTCGCTGTCCTACTGGGCTTTCCAACCATTGAACAAAGAGTCTAGCGAAGTTTGGATTCGCAGCTTTGTCGACTACGCCTATCTTCGACTGTGAACCGACCGTGATTCCTAACGGCGTCTCTGTTGGCCATGCGATTGCTATTGGAGTACCGGCTTCTTGTGCAAGTATATCGTTAATCAGAGCGATTCCGATACTGTATTCGCCTGCGAGTACTTTCACATATGCCTCGGTATTGCTGCTTGTGAAGTGTGGATTGTTAGCTGCCGTCTTCTGCACGAAGTCAGTCCACGCCTCATCGCCTAGTATAGGATGTAGGTCGACGAAGACTTTGGCGGTGGTCTCGAATCCTACTATGGTCTCGAATGTGGTCTTCCCTTGCCATTTGGGATCACCAAGGTCGAGCCAGCTCGTCGGAGCTTCATCAGCTGTGACTAGATTGGTATTGTACATTAGAACTGCTGGGAGTAAGTGAGTGGTGTACATCTTGTGATCCTTGTGTTTTAGAGAGTCTGGATAGAGGTTGGCGTATGCCATCTCTTCGAAAGGTGCCAGATAGTCAGGCATTTCTATTGCCATAGGTCCCTCAGACTGCCATAGAATGTCAGCTGTTGAGACTCCTGCCTGATACTCAGATACGAAACGAGCTCTCAGTTGTGAGAAACCCTCTATGTATCTGCCCTCTTCTGGTGCCCATGGATATGCTTCCCTGAACCTTGGCCATACAATTCCGGAGAAGTCTGGAGCATCAATAACTCCATAGATCAGAGGAGCTTCTTCGCCCTTCGCTGCTTCGACTAGTGCGTCAGCAGCTTGCAGTTTGGCTAGCGAGGCTTCAGCGGCCGCTGTTTTTGCAGCTGCAGCTTTCAGCGCTTTATCAGTGGCAGCCTTATCACTTGCTGCTGCTGCCTGTTGAGATTCTAGCTCTGCTTGCGCGGCTTTTAGCTCGGCGGAGATGTCCCCGAGTTGGGACTCCACGGCTGATCTTATGGCTTTTTGCTCAGCCTTCACTTTTGCTGTATCGTCGGTTAGGGTGGCGAGTGTTGCCTTTAGAGAAGATGCGTCAGATGAGAGAGAATCGATTTTTCCAGCTAGATCAGTGTTACCTGAGTTTACTTTCGACTCAAGTGCACTAACTCCGTCATTCGTGGCAAGGTTGCCAACGGACGCTGAAGTATACGCGAATCCTCCCGCACCGATCAGTATTGCTACGATAGCTACAGATAGTGAAGCTTTGTCTACGTTCATTGTGAAGGCTATTCGTCTATCTCCACTATTTAAATTCAACTATTTTGTTAATACTCTTTGACATTCCGCGTCAAAGACCTACGATGTTTGATTTCTCGAATCTATAATGTTGAAGATGTCATCTAGTTACATTAATCCATCACTAATAATACAAATCTATCAATAGATAGCTCGATCCGATCACAAGATGCCTCTCAGTAGAATGCGACACCTAGACTAGGACAAAGGGCCCCTCCCCCAAATGCTACATCAGGAAATAAAGAGCTAAAGCGATCACCTAGAGTTACACATGAGTGTGGGTGGCCACCCAGCCTCTTGGCATCGAAATGTCAACTTAGTCCCATGATGTAGAGGCTTCTACATTTTGCTCGATAATGCAGTAAAGCTATCGAGCTAGCGTGTACACTTCCAAAAGTGTTATCAGGTCTTTCATTTAGGACTAGAAACAACCTTGGTAGGATTATTCATCCGCAATGCCAGATTCCTAATCACTGTCGATGAAAAAAGAAGAATAATCAAAGACGGTGCAGTAGCAATCGAAGGGAACAAGATCGCATCTGTCGGAAAGACAGAAGATCTCTTGAAGGAATATCGTGACTCTGAGCAAGTCATCGATGCTTCGAAGATGATCGTCGTACCAGGTTTCGTTAACTGTCATCATCACTCACCATATAGTTTTCTCAGGAGTTTAGGCGACAACCTGGACCTACCGACATTCATAGTCCATAGGACCAGGCCAATGGCATCAATTTTGACAAAGGAAGAAGGCCATATAGCAGCAACTGCAGTTCTGTTGGAATCTATCAAGAATGGCACCACTATGATTGCCGATACAGGAGAGGGACAGGTCGACGGGGTACCTGATGCGATAGAGAAGACAGGGATTAGAGCCGTCGTTGGTAAATCTGTTTTAGACATTCCCAAGATCGGCCATAATGCGTCTAACAAGCTTGAAGATCGAACAGAGAAGGCGATCGGCGATGCAAAGGAATTCTACGAGAAGCATGACGGTAGAGGGAACGGAAGGCTAAGAGTATGGTTTTCTCCTAGTCATGAGAGATCCGTATCTGACAGGCTCGTCAAGGAATTGAGCGACATGGCTTTACAGAATGGTGTAGGGTGGGAGACCCACGTCGCAGCGAGCAACACCTCGGTCCTCGAACACAAGGAGAATTTCCACGGCAAGGGGGCAATCGAAAGATTCGCGGAACTTGGAGCATTAGGACCACATTTCATGGCAGTTCATGCCAATTGGATCTCAGATGAGGAGCTCGAGCTCATCTGTAAGCATGATGTTAGAGTATGCCACAATCCCACATCGGGCGTAGCAGGCGGCTTCGGGACATTTTCAAGGGGTAAGTTCGTGGAGATGATGCAAAGAGGAGTTACCGTCGCTCTGGGCTCCGATAATGTAGCCCGTTCCAATCACATGGACATGCTAAGAGTGGCCCAAGCCACTGCCGTCCATAGGGACGTAAGAGAGGATCCTACCCTGTTTCCCCCCGAAACGCTATTGGAAATGCTAACGATAAATGGTGCGAAAACTCTCTTACGAGAAGACGAAACGGGATCTATCGAAGAAGGCAAGAAAGCAGACATCATACTCTTTCGCATAAACTTGATCGAATGGCAACCTTTGTACAACCCGGTATCCAACCTAATCCAATGCGCGAATGGATCGAGCGTAGATACCTCGATAATAGATGGAAAAGTCGTAATGGAGAATAGAACCGTGAAGACGGTCAACGAGAGCGAAGTGGTAGAAAAGATCGAGGAGGTGTCTGAAGGAATTCTTGGACGGGCAGGCCTAGAAAGATATGCGAAGGGTAGATGGGAGATCGAATGAC
>DAEN01000090.1 GCA_002495315.1 Thaumarchaeota archaeon UBA141 | reverse complement strand
CAAACTTGCGGAGACGATCTTCGTTTCGATAGATTTTGTCATCATCTAATCTTCTATCGTTAAGGGTGAAGTATGCACCGCCGAGGCCCAGAACAGGAACAAAAATAATCCACACTATTGGACTAGCGAATAAGAGCAAAGCAATGCCGTATAAGTAGACATGGAGGAGGACCGGCAATAATTGTAGGGGTTGTCGCCGTTCTAGAAACGTCCCGCTTCCCCAGAGGATAAAGTTCAGAAAGGTTGTGAAAACGTAACCCAATTTGTTAACCTGTTCCGTGAATAGCATAGATATAGTTCTCGGAGGGACTTTAAGATTTATCTGAATAGTCTGTTTAATTATCGAATTTTCTGGATATATTATTTAAGTACGTAGAAAATGAAGTTTCAAGTACATGCGACTGATTGCGATCATTCTACTAATATCGCTATTGATGATGCCTGCTAGTTTGGTATATGGAAAATCAGACCCTGAGCTCGCATTTCCGCGAGATATTGTGCGTTCACCTCATCTCTTGGCCCCGATTGCTGAGATGCTTTCAGGTTCAGTTTGGTTAGAGGTCCGTGATACGCCATCGTTACCAGGGCCTTATGGTAGACTTCCTGATCAATCCGCACCAGGCGCTAACACTGGTATTTTCGAATCTAATGACCTTACTCTCCAAGGAGGCGGTGCCGGTCTTGTTCCGTTCCGTGAACCTTCTGCAAAGTTCAGCAGGAACGTAATCGTCACCCAGGATCTTGGAGCGTACCCCTATCAAAACGAACCGTCTATCGCAGTTAATCCTCTTGACCGAGATAACATAGTCGTCGGAGCTATAGATTTTTCATTCCGTTCTCTAGTAGCTTATTCTAGCTTCGATGGAGGGATCAGTTGGGAAGGACCGGAAACCATGAGGCCTCTTCCAAGAGAACATTATGCTGCCGATCCTGTGGTAGCCTTCGACCAAAATGGAACGGCATATTTCTCGTATATGTCAATAGGGACCCTTCCCGTGAAGGCAGCAGGCCTAGTATTCCTTGCTGATATTGCAAACATAGTTATCTCAAAGTCAGTCGATGGTGGTCTTGCTTGGAGCGACCCAATTCTTGCATCACCTGGAAGTCTAATCAGCAAGATTAACAAGACAACGGGACTTGAAACGATCAATCTCGCGTTCTTGGACAAGTCCTGGATGAGCGTTGGTCCCAATCCAGAGGATCTGAGTAAAGATATCATCTATATCAGCTACACAAAGTTTCATTCAGCTTTCCCTGTCACGGCTACATTTCCTTATGTCGGAGTTCCGCAGTTTGAAGTCTCTATCGAACTTGTGAGTTCAACGGATGGGGGAAAAACCTGGTCGGACCCAGTCACCGTGAGTCCGATATACTCGTACAATTATGGTGAGATGGATCGAGCTATCGTACAGGGTTCAATGCCCACGTCAGCCCCTGACGGAACTCTTCACGTGGCCTACTATGACTCATACCCGGATGGACCATGGTACGGGGATTTTTCAGTTATGGTTACTACTTCTAGAGATGGCGGAATGACTTTTGACAAGCCAGTTGCAGTTGCCCCTATGTCTGAACTTGAATACAGGAATAGACCTACGATATTCCGAGCATGGAGCTCTTCTTTCGGCTATATCCGAGCAGACGCTCAAGGGAATGTCTATACAATCTTCGCGGCTAATCCGTCAGGCGATGACGCGTCTGATATTTACTTCTCAAGGTCAACTGACGAAGGGAAGACTTGGAATGATCCAATTCGCGTGAATGACGATCTAACCTTGAACAACCAGTTCTTTCCTTTTATCGACCTGTCTACAGATGGCGACATTCATGTCATGTGGGGTGATATGAGAGATGATCCAATCAATACGAGGTACCACATATACTATGCAAAGTCATCCAATGAGGGAAGATCATTCGAACTTAATTCCAGAGTCTCTGATTCTCCATCAAATCCATTCCAGTCTGGTATTCCATCATTCATCGGTGACTACTTTGGCCTTGCTGTGACTGATGGTGATGTCTACATGATCTGGACAGATTCCCGAGCGGGGATTGCTGGCGGCTTTAATCAAGACATAGCCTTTGCCCGCCAGCGACCTGCAAAAGGTCCAAGAATTTTCATGAGTCCTGCTAGCGGTCCAGCAGGTCAACAGGTTACTCTTCAGGGATTTGACTTTGCAGCGAACTTCAGGACAGTCTTCATTGAGATCGATGGAGTTCTAGTATCGACCCTTGCTACAAACCGCGAAGGAAGGTTCACTACTAGCCTATTCATTCCTGCAGTCAGTGAAGGGCCACACACAATACGCGTATTCGACATCACCGGAAATCTAGCCGAATCTTCCTTCTTTGCAGACTTTGGATTCAATACATTGGAGACAAAGATGGATGAAACGGTTGATGAGATCGAAGAGGATATCGTGAGATTGGAGGAGAAGATGGATCAACCTTCTCTTGCCTTAGTTCAGTCAAGTAACAGACTAAATGCAGCTGCTCTTAGTTTGGAAGAAAAGATAGACGAGACATCTGAAGATGTGGTGAGTCTATCTTCGGATCTGAGTGCACGTATTGGTACCGTATCAACTCTTCTCACAGCAGTCTCAGTGATTACTGTTTTGGCTCTCTTAGTTTCGACCGCTTGCCTATTCTTATTTGTCAGGCAAAGGCGCCGTGACGGATAGCTGTCTCAGCCTAATGGGGGGTAGAACCACGAATCGTCTTGCAATATCTGAAAACGTC
>DAEN01000069.1 GCA_002495315.1 Thaumarchaeota archaeon UBA141 | reverse complement strand
TTTGGGCATACTAGTAAGCCCAAAAACAAATTGTCCAAACGCAGATCAATTTTTATGACAGACCACAGAACATATGAAATGCGCAAGAATGACAGAAATCAATGTTGGAGTAGCGGCGCCAAATTCCTTTCTTGAACATGATTCTACCGCCACGTCTGTCAGAGAATATATCGACAGAGCAGAAAAGCTAAATTTCCATTCTCTATGGGTTAGGGATAGACTACTCCACAAAGATCTCCCTATTCTTGACGCGTTATCAGTAATGGCATATGCAATTGCCAGAACTAGTAAGATGAAGATTGGTTCATCCATAGTGATGTTTCCACTTAGAAATCTTTCATCGTTTACCAAGACAATTGCTAGCCTAGACTTTCTATCCTCAGGGCGAATAATACTTGGCCTTGGTCTTGGCAACAATCCCCGCGAGTACGAGACTGCAGGAATTCCCATGGCCAAGAGGGTAAAACGTTTCAACGAAGGTCTTGAGGTCATGAAAGAGCTATGGTCAGGTGAAACTGTCAATAACGAATCAGAATTTTGGAAGATTTTGGAAGGTAAAATGATGCCACCGACTGTCCAGAAACCACATCCTCCAATCTGGTTAGGCGGAAGTAACGACAACGTGGCCCGGCGAGTTGTCCGAAGCGCTGATGGATGGATAGGAGGTAGCTTTGCAAGCGCACCCGTTTATGGAGAGATCGTCAATAAGATTCGCGGTCATGCTAGTGAAAGCGGCCGCGACCCAAAGACAATTGATCTGGCCAAATTAATCCACATACATTCCTCTCCAGATGCCGAAAAGTCCAAGAAATTCTTGGCAGAAAAACTGACGAAGGACTATGGACGGCCGTATGATGTAGAAAAGTTTGCAGCATATGGTCCAGCACAAGACTGTGTGAAGACATTGAAGCAATACGTGGCCGGAGGAGCCCAGACTCTAATCCTGATTCCAGCATCACCAGATCCTGATCAACTAGACATCTATGCCAATGAGATCGTTCCTGCTCTCTCACAGTAGCCTAAATTGCACCCAACAATTTCTGAGACGTCAGATATTCTAGCCGCTGTCTAATTCTCTAGCGTTTCCTCTTTCTCTTCGTCTCCGGATTTGGATTCCTTATCTTCCTCTTCTTCTTCATTTTCCTCGTCTAGCTGTGAAAGGATTTTACTTATGTATTCTTTCTTTTCCAATTACTAATCAACAATGTCTTCAATTGCCTCAATGCGCGGAACAATTAATCCCAAATCAAGGACAATAAAATATGCCCAACATCTTTCTGTTTGGTCTCATTCTACAAACATCAAAAAATATTGTTAACTCGAAAGTTTAAACTCTGTTCTCAATCCATCTGCCTTATTGAATTCTTTCAAGGGCGAACTAGGTTTCCACGTGCCAATGCATGTTTGGAGAGAACGTTCACTTCCGGAGATAATTGACATAGCCAAAACAGCAGAGGAATCACTCAGCGATTTTGGTCTTCGCCAGATATGGGTGAATGACAATTTTGAGAACAGAAATCCCTTCGTAACACTTGGTGCCTTAGCCATCGCTGTCCCAAACTTACGCTTGGGGACCGCAATTATTCACCCCTTCGCACGGAATCCCATAGACTTGGCTGATGCCTTTGCGACGCTAAGCGAGCTTACGAACGGAAATGAAATCTCCATGGGTATAGCTGCAGGTGCCAGAATATACAACAGCGAGATAGCAGATATGCTGACACCGTCCGAAGCTGTTAACGTGATAATGGAGACCGTACAAATAGTGAAGGGTCTTACGGAAGGTGACCGCATAAGCTTTGATAATTACCCCTATGTACAGAACTACTATCATCTCAAGCCTGGAGGTTCTGCAGAACTGTGGTTCAAGCCACAAGCCCCTATCAAGTCATATGGAGCGATGAGGCACAGGCATACTGGAGCAAAACTGAGAAGAGTAATAGGAGAGTTCTGTGACGGTGTGATTCTAGATTCCATTAGAAATTTGAACGAAGATAGAATAACCAAGGAACTCGACGAATTTGATCACTTGAACAAGGGCCAACCATTCAAGAAGATCTTCAAGCTAAATTCTAGCCTTTCAGACAATCCTGAGGAAGCAAAACAGTTCGCAAAGAGGATCGTTTCTCACATGGCTACCAGAGAGAGTCAGCTGACCGCGGCCGGCATCTCGATGCAGAAAGTTGCACCATTGATTGAAGGATTCAAGTTACACAGACCCGAGGTCCACGATTTGGCCCCTGATGAAATAGTAGAAAAATTCATCATAGCAGGTACACCAAGGCAATGGATAGAGAAGATCGCACAACTATTCGAATATGCAGAAAAATATTCCTTCGACCAGGTACTTATAGGAGTCCCTGTAGGGCCAGATCAGAAGAAAGCTATAAAGCTCTGGGCGACAGAGATTCTACCTAATCTGTGATTGATGGGAAAGCTGGTGAGTTGCATTAATTGGATAGCCTAACAATTCAATTCTCAATTAGGATTACAACGGCCGAATCAGGTAACTGGAGGCAACATCAGCTTCAGTGACAAAGATCACCAAACCACTGAATATAGGATGGAAGAGAGTCTGTCAGTGTGAATCTAATCATATCAATTGTCTCACAGCCAAGGACTGGCTTCAAAATCAGGTAGCCGTCTGGGAGTTTTTTTATCGAAGGAGAGACATTCGAAACAAGAAAATTCATCCAGCAGTCTTCCCTCTAGACTTGCCCGCCAGATGCATTAACCTCTTCACACATGAGGGAGAACTCGTATTGGATCCTTTCGCAGGTGTGGGTACAACCCTCCTGGCGGCTCAAGATCTCAAACGCAACGCTGTTGGATTCGATTTGAAGAAAGAGTATGTCGAGCTCGCGAAGTCCAGGTTGAGTCAGAGCAGGCTCGTCGAAGGGGGAGTGCAGTTAGCGATCAATGAAGAGGCGCACAACATCCCGGAATATTTTGAAGAAGAAACGATCTCTCTAAGTGTCACCTCGCCACCATATGCTAACATGCTCAACCGGAAAAGGTTGAACAAGAGCATCCGTGGGAACCTTCGACAGAACGAACATTACCTGCAAGTGCAACAATACTCGACAGACCCCAAAGATCTCGGAACGATGGAGCCAGAGCGTTATGCTGACGTCATCGGAGAGATCTATGCCGGCCTCCTTCGCCTCCACAAGCCGAAGGCGCATTGCGTCATCAATGTGACAGACCTCTGGTGGGAGAATAGACGCATTCCTGTCCACGTCTACCTCATAGAATCCATGACCCAGGCCGGATACGAACTGAGAAACATCATCATCTGGGATAGAAGAAACCTTGTAAACAAAGTAGGGATCTTCGGTTGGCCGAATAATTACATTACCCTGGGAACTACCTTCGAGTACATCCTGGACTTCTGGAGACCTGCCTAGAGTTTTTTCCACCCAGTACAGACTACTTTGCGAAGAAATATAAGGAAACTTCGCGAAAGAAAATAACATGGAGCTAAGTAAAGTCATAGCCCACTTCTTACCCGCGGGAATTGTCCTGCAATATTTTCTTGGGGGAATCCTATCCGCAGATTTGATTAAGAGGGGTGGCTTCAGTATTTTGGGGTGGCATATGATCTGGGGCATCATCCTCGGATTGTTTTCCCTAACTCTTCTAGTGCTTGTGCGGAGGAAGAAGATGCACCAAGCCTACAAGACGGCGATCATAACCTTCGCATTACTAGCAGTGACGGTGGGTCTAGGTTTCGTTACAATGACGTCACCATTCTCAGCCAAACCCTACTTGGGGATTTTTCACCAAGTCTTGGCCAGCATACTCTTCGGTGCAACGTCTCTGACTTTGTACACTACTCGACGTGGAATCTGAACGCTATAACCCAGTCTACGCAGACAAGGTGGCGTAGTCAAGGTAATAGAGCAACACTGGACCCATACCTGCCGAACTACAGAAAGAATTCAGTTCTTTACATTAACCTTCGAATGTAGTTTGAAAGAATAGAACTCGACATACGCAATTCGTACTTGAGGCGAGAACTGTGGGAGTGTCAGCCGCCATGTGACTGGGTTTCTGTCTCACCAGGTCTCGTTCGATGCACAGGTCTCCAGGGATTTGAGCCCGGGAAAAGGTGCCCCCGACGGGATTTGAACCCGTGCCCACGCCTTTCTCCTAGTTCGAGAGGGCGCGATCCTTGACCGGACTAGACGACAGGGGCTACCTTCCCATTTATACAAGGCCTCATAAGTTTTCGCAGTTTTGAGTGGCAACATCAGACCGAATAGTCAATTTGAGAATCTGAATGCATCCGAGATTCAATTGTGCAATATAGGAAAGGAGGATTTCAAGTAGTCATACTTCTATACCATAAGAAATCACCAAGTAGTAGTCAACAATGTCACACGATGTGCTCGCTGTGACGGGGACTCCGGGGGTAGGAAAGAAGACCATAGGCGCGTTACTTGCTCATAGACTCGGTTTCAAGTTACTCGAGTTGAATCCATATGCCACTGAGATTGGCGCTATTCTTGGAGAAGATGAACATGAGTTTATAGTGGATGAAATCAAGCTTCGAAAAGCCACTAAACCGCTCATCGATAACGGACGGATCGTCATTGTTGGACATCTAGCTCCTCATGTCATGACAGCAAATGAAACTGACTTAGTCGTCGTACTCCGATGTCACCCTTCCGAGCTCAGGAAGAGATTAGGTACAAGACAGTATCCAGGTAGGAAAATGCTTGAAAACCTAGGAGCCGAAGTCCTAGATGAGATATTGACCGATTCAATCAATAGGTTTGGTATCAAGAAAGTTGCCGAATTCGATACAACTAGTAGAGACAAACATCTAGTAGTCGAAGATGTTTATCAAACTTTCATCGGAAACCGTCCACCAAGACGCGGGATGATTAACTGGGCAAATGAGCTTTCCTCCAAGGCAAAACTTGAAGAATACTTCAATTACTAAGATTAGAACGCATGATTTTATAAAGTCCACAAGGGAAGCTAACCTGAGCTCATCCATTGGCTCGGGCAGAAGAGAGGGTTGCTTTAGGAGCTGCATCTATTCTCTTTGTCAACATAGTCCAGTTAGTTCTGAATGTAGGAACTTTCATAATAATAGCAAATCTTTTGCCCACATCCGAAATAGGAATAATTTCAGGTATCCAAATACTGGTCCTCGGAGTATCAACTCTCTCAACTTTATCTCTCCATCAGGCAGTAATGAAGTTCATTCCCGAACAGCTAAGTCGCAATGAGCCTGCAAAGGCGCTCTATACACTTAGACTGTCTTTCTTCTCAGTACTCGCTGCCGCAACGCCGTTAAGTGCACTTCTCTTCTTTGCCGCAGATCCAATATCAAAAATAATCTTCAGGGGTGAAGCTAATCCACTTTGGATTCAAGTAGCAGCGGTAGACAGTTGGGTTTTCGCACTGGCCCTGCTTTTTACAGGCCTTCTCATGGGTCAACATCGCATCCCCCGAGCTAGTCTCCTGCAAATAGTGTCATTCTCTGTACGATATCTTCTATCGGCCGTCCTGGTAATCCTGGGCTTCTCTGTGCTAGGCGTAGTGATAGCATACCTAATAGGAGATCTAGTGCTACTGGTATTCGCCATCGCGTCGGCCACTTTCCGTCTAGCAAACAAGCCGGAACGCGTTCCTCTTAGGATGCTCTATGGTTATTCTTTACCGCTGCTCCTAGCAGTAATGATTGGACAACTAGGATGGGGTGGAACAGCTTTCGGCATACTACAAATCGACAAGGTCTTTGCTCTGCTACAGTTGGGGCCATCGCAGCTTGGCGTCTACACAGTTGTTGTTGCAGCAGCATCCATTGCAGCTTTTGCCCCAACTGCCACGGCCATGGCATTAGTTCCGACCCTCTCTTCCATATCTGCACGTGGACAGAGAGATCAATTTCTCAAAGTGTCTCGCGCATACACCCGATATGTCTCCCTAATAGCTGTTCCAGTAAGCTTCATGATAGCTTCCCTCGCCCCAGCTCTTACACAGCTCTTCGGAACGCAGTATTTGCCCGGGGCTCTTCCCGCTGCAGCTATTTCAATCGCTGTCGGTGTGACAGCAATAGGAGCAGTCTATCAGGGACAACTATTGGCACAAAGAGGAACTAGAGAAGTCATGATTGCCAATGGCATTGGACTGGCATTCTTTATTTCACTCTTGTTTGCGCTAATCCCCTCTCTAGGGCTAATGGGAGCAGCCTGGAGTAGAGCAATCATGACTATAATCATAGTAGTACTCATGGCGTTCTTCACTCGCATACAGAAGAACTTCGTGCTGGACTGGCGTGCATATTTTGCATCCATCGCCGCCTCTACAGCAATGGCATTGATACTCTTTAGTTTAGTAACGGGGATTGGTGATTATCAAAGGCAAATCGCTAGCCTGCCATTACTGATACCGCTAGGATTTACTTTATACTTCTTCTTCCTAAGAGCACTCAGGACTTTCACGAACGAAGACGTGAAATTCTTGGCAGATCTTCTTCCACACAGGCTCCAGATGCTAACTCGTTGGATAGCTAAAATAGGCGGAATTGAGAAGGAAGAGACGTCAGATTAATTTATTCTACGAGGCACTCGAGTACGTGTCCATCCAACTCAATTTGATTCCAACTTTTGTCAGAAACCGCTTCTCTTTGAACAAAGACCACTTCTTTTACACGAACAAGCTGACTCAAAACGCTTCGTTGGTTCGAAAGCAAATCAAGCATCTCTTCATCCAATCCTGCAACTAAAGCCCTCGCAAGAATTTCTGTTGGGTTGAAACCTTGTTCCTTTCGTAGCGATTGTAGACGACGCGCTAGGTCCCGAGCTAGACCTTCACTAATGAGAATTCGATCCCTCTGGACATTGAGAAGACATACCAGGTCGTCCTTCTCGATGATAGCGTAACCGTCTTCCGGCTCACTAGAGAATGACAATTCCGACGGACCGATTTTGTGTTTTCTTTGTCCTGTAGTAACCGATATGGAATTACCGAGTCGCGCTTGTTCACGGAGTTCGAAGGCATCCATTTTTTCCACCTCTCTAAGAAGCAAAGACATGTCACCCTTCACTCGTGGACCTACTTGATCGAATTGCACATTAGCTTTCAGCTTGATTGGTTCCCCTTTCAGGTTCTTTGAAAATAGGACTTCCTTCACGTTTAACTGATCTTTCAAGAGATCCAAGTGTAGTGCCATCCTATCCCTATCGCTCTGTTTTTCAATAGCGAAAATTACCTTATGGAGTGGCCAACGACGTTTTGCTCCAGCTTTCATTCTAGCCGCATTTGACAATGATTTCAGCTTTGACATTAGTACAAAATCCTGTTCAATTTCTTTATCCGCGTACCGAGCCTGAACTTCTGGCCAGCTACCCAACAATGAGAGTTCTCTTTGAAAACAGGCCTTTTGCAGGTAGTCAGTTAGGAATGGTGACGCTGGATGAAGCAAAATATCCACAGTGCCAAGAGCTTGGCGAAGAACTGCGTAGATAGCCCAACGCCTCTCGATTGTTTCCTGCCTATCGTCCCACATCTCGCCCCTGATGAATGGTACATATGTTTGGCTCACATGATCAATGATGAAAGTTTCAATGGCCCGGAGGGCTTCATGAAAGTGGCAGTTCGCGTAGGAATTTTCCACCACTCCGATTAGTGTTTGTAAGACAGAGAGCAGCCACCTATCAGGTGGTTTGAGCAGTTCACGACTCAATGCCCACTCTACGGTGGAATCAGAAGAATATGCGTCGTAATCACTATTCTGTTTGAAATAGACGTGTAAATGGTAAAGCGTACTAAGGACCTGATAGGGTCTCGATTGTACTTCCTTATCGCTGAAGTTGAGGTTTTCCAACGGACTAGACTTCCAGAGGAAATAGAAACGAAGAGCGTCAACTGAGTTCTCTTCGAGAGCAACGAATCCGTCAACCATATTTCCAAGACTCTTGCTCATCTTGTTTCCATGTGCGTCTAGGACATGTCCCTGGAAAAGGAATTTTTTGTACGGTGCCTGTGCAGCTCCGACAAGCAGTACATTTTCTATCAACAAAGAATAGGCCCAACCTCTAGTCTGATCAATCCCCTCGGTAAGGAAATCAACAGGGACTAGCTGAGAGCGTTCAGTATCAGTGAAAGCCGCATATGGAGAGGCACCACTGTTGTGCCATGTATCCAGGACGAACGGCTCGCGTTTACCCGTTCCCCCACATTTCTCACATTTCAGATCTATTCGGTCAATCCATGGACGATGGAGTTCGAAGTCTTGGCCGTCCGGAAGAGAAAGGGCTTTCTGAATTATCTCCGCTCTAGAAAACGCAATTATCGTCTCTTTACATGACTGACAGATCCAAATAGGCAGCGGAGTACCCCATACTCTCTCACGACTAATACACCACGGTACTTTTTCTTTAATGATCTCTAAGAAACGGTTCCGAGGAGCCTCGTAAAAATACTCCACGTTTTGAGCAGCAGTTAGTGCCTTGTCACCTAGACGATCAACCCAGTAAAAGTACTCGCGACGAGCAAGCCAAATTAGTTTGTGGTGTGAGCGCCAGCAGGTTGGATATTCGTGAGTTAGCGAGCCAATCTTGACCAGTGAGCCTTGCTTTTTCAAAGCTTCAACGACTTTCTGATCCGCATCACGGACAAATAGTCCCGAAAATTCACCTGCTTCTTCAGTGAATACTGCCTTGTCATCGATAGGACTAAAGATGGGTACTCCAAGCTTCGTTGCGACCTCAAAATCCACTTCTCCATTTCCTGGAGACATGTGAACCAGCCCGGAACCCGTCATTGTGTCTACAAAATCTTCTGCAATTATTTGATGAACGAGTTGATTCTCCCCAAGTCGTCTTTGACCTGGAATGAGATCTGTTAATGGATGAAAATAGTGTTTACCCGTCAATTCAGAGGCAGGAACGATCTTTATGACGTGATGATCATCAATCTCTAATTCTTGGAGGAGCTGTTCTATTCTATTAGCGCCGACAATCCACGTCTCCTTGTCTATCGCTACATAGACATAGTCAGCATCCGGATGGACACCAACCATTTCATCAGTTACAACAGTAAACGGCATTGTTGTCCAAAGCAGAAGATAGGCATCCTCATCTCTTAACTTGACTTTGAAATACAGAGATGGATCTTGGACCATTTGGTAGGCCTGTCCCATTTCGGTGTGACTCAAGGAGGTCTGACAACTAGGACAGTAGGCTACAACACGATAGCCTTCAGCCATGAGGTTACTCTCCCAGGCCTTCTTCAGATACGCCCATTCTCTCTCGATATATTCATCACGGTACGTCCAATAGGCCTTATCGTAATCCATCGACATACCAAGGAGTCGGTCGGCATCGAGCCACCGTTTGTTATATTTCAGTAAGATTTCCTTGCATTTTGAAACGATCGTCTCTTCTCCGACCTTTTCTAGATTTTCGAACTTACTACCAGTTAGTCCCAGTTCCTTCTCAGCCTGTAGCTCAACTGGAAGTCCTTGGCAGTCCCATCCAGCCCTGAAAACCAAGTTCTTCTTCTTCAGCGTAGAGAATCGATACCACAGGTCCTTGATTATACGACCTCGAATATGCCCTATGTGAGGGTCACCATTCATGGTTGGCGGTCCTTCGACATAGCCAACTAGGGGGCGGTTTGCAAGAGCATTACTTACCTGTACCCTAACATCTACCTGTTCCCAGTAACACCGAACTGTATCTTCAATTTGTTTCATGTCAAACGAGGATGACAGCTTTCCTGGAAAGACAATGGTAGAATCAGATATCTTTGTCAAGACTAACCCTCCAGCAAGTGGCTCCAGGAACAGGCCCTATCCCGAGTTTTCCCCTTTCTCTTATCGCCGGGATTTCTTGAACTCCTGACAATCAGCAAGCCCTTCTCACAGAGTCTAAAGACCATATGAATCATTTGGCAATTGAACTAAATCTAGTCTTCACCAGGAAGATTTACATCAGAATCTAGCTTTTGAGTAGCTTCCTGCTTACAAGCCTAGTCTGCAGCGAGAATCTGATGTTGTACCCGACTAAGCTTAGCGCCCTTGTTGCTGTTGTTGCTGTGTTAATGAGGGAGCGATTTTCTGTGGTGGAACTCCAGCATCTTGCAGTATCTGCCCCCACTTCTCCAATGTCTTCTGTTTTAGTGCAGGACTTATGCAATTGACCGGAGCGAAGTCCTTCATCCAATGATATGGCCTACAAGCGTTGATGATCATCCTACTATTTGTCAAATCATTGGCGTTGACCTTTTCTGGAGGTATCCTTGGATCTAGTAGAGAAGTCCAACAACCCTTTATGATATCAACGTCAGTTTCCGGATCAGAACGGGTTGCCATTGCCCATACGACTTCGTTGATATCAGTGGGATCGATGTCGTCATCCACCACAACGATGATTTTACCATAGTAGGCTCCAGATCGCCCTCCTAGAGGGCACATGGCAGCTTGCTTTGCATGGCCTGGATAACGTTGCTTTATTGAGATGACAATGAACGGAAGACCGCTTCCCCCTGATGGAGTACTTGAATAGCACCAAACACCTTTCACCTCTGGGACTGCCATCTTTTCTAACTGATCCCAAACCATTGCTGCTCCAAAGGGAATTCCAAAGGAGTAAGGAGTAACGGGTTTCAGAGGTGGAGCACCCACGTTGATTGGATCGTCTCGCCAGAGCATTGATTTTACACGAATCACAGGTTCATCCTTTGCTCCGTGTGCATAATATCCTGGCCATTCGCCAAATGGCCCTTCCTTTCTAACCTCCTCCTCAGGGGGTGGGATTTCTCCTTCGATAGCCAGTTCGGCAGTGGCAGGTATTGGTATGCCAGTATATGGAGCGTCAACGATCTCGACGGGTTCTCCTCTGACCCCGCCTGTCCATTCGTACTCTGAATACCCATATGGGGGAGCATGAGCAGAGGCAACCCAGAGTGCTAGCTCGTGGCCAAAGGTTATGACTACAGGACAGCTCTCGCCCTTTGCCCAATATTTATCACGCATTATTCGTCCGTGGCGACCCGGCGACATGTATAGACCAACCGTCTTCTTATCATGAACCTGGACGCGGTAGCATCCTAGATTTGTCCACGGACTGTCAGGATCACGAGTGTATGCAATACAGCCAGTACCTAGGTAAGGACCACCATCCAATTCATGCCAGATAGGCGCCGGGAATTTAGTGATGTCTACTTCGTCATCCATCGCTACATGAGTAAGAATAGGCGCCTGCCCTTTCTCCACCTTCACTGGCGAGATGGGTTTGAGACCATTGATTTTGTCTTTCCAGAAGCGGAGGAGATCAACCTTAGACGCATCAAGTGGCATACCCAATAGAAGGGCAATACGCCTAGGCGTGTTAACCATATTTGAAGCAACCCTCATCCCTGCAGGGAAGCCCGGTATGTTATCAAACAGCAAGAATGGATGTTCCGGATTCGCTGCAGTTACCTCGGTGATAGCTCCGATTTCAAGATCACAACTTGCACCGTCAATTTCCTTTAAGTGATCGACTTCACGGACCTTTTCTATAAATTCTCTAAGATCTTTGAAAGGCATAGACTTACTATCGCCCTGAGCGTCATAACATATTTAAACAATATGAATTCACTCGTGAAAAATTACGAAAGCCTATCTATTAGTAAATCGCGGATAAAATGGACGCGAGCCGGTGGGTGGGTCTCGGGGAATGCCTGAGGAAACTCCTCTCTCCATGTAGGAGCGCGGCGCTGCGAGGCGCGGCGAGAGATCGCAGGCTCCGGAACAGAAACGATATCCCGCACCAGGGTGTACGATGATGGAGTGATTCTGAGATTCCTGGGAAGGATTGAAACGGCCGACCCGCGCGGAGCAAGGCCAAACAGGGTCTATGAGTCCTGCACAAGACGCAGGTAGGCTGCCTAGCTGAATCCCACCTAAAACAGAAAGAGGGTTAGGCGTCATTCAGGGTTAATGGAGCCCAACGTCCCCTATACGGCCGGCACGCGTCCACTCATATTCTGTTAGCCCATTCTGCCTTATGAAAATTCGACAAGATCAGTAAGCTCGAATAGTATAGAAAATGGAAATGATATCAGTTGGATCTCATCAAAAAGGCCTAAACGCCTCTAGTCAGATGTTGTTTTCGTGTATCTTACCTCTCATAGAGTTCAATGAGACTTCCTTCCGTAGATTTTGGATGAATAAATGCGGCCTTTGCTCCGCACACTCCCGGTCGAGGAACGTCATCAATGAGCTGGAATCCATGTGATCGGGTTTTTTGAATTGCGTCTTCGATATTACCGACACGTATAGCTATGTGATGTAGTCCAGGTCCACGTCGTTGTAGAAACCGGGAAACAGTTGATTGTTCTGTAATAGGCTGAAGAAGTTCTAGACGTACATCTCCCACTTGCAGCATAGCCACCCTAATTCCTTCTTGAGGAACCTCTATTATCTCAGTTTCTTGTGGTTCCGTTAACAAGCCATACATGCGTATTGCTGCTTCAAGGTCTTTTACCGCAATGCCGATATGATCGATTTTCAAGTACACCAACTATTCATATGGAAGTTCGTTGTTTGTACTCACCATAGATTTCTCGAAGAACGTCACTAATTTCACCTAACGTCGCATTTTTACGGACCGCATCTATTAGATAGGGCATGGAATTCTTTCCAGATGAAATTCCTCTTTGTAAGGAAACTACAGCCTCTCGACTCTTGGACTCCGATCTTCTCTTTCTAAATGACCGTAGTCTATTCAGCTGTCGTCGAACAGCCCTAACATCAGGGCGATAGATCTTAAAGTCCTCAGTGGTTTCGTCATTGTAACGGTTCACGCCAACTATAACTTTCTCTTCCTTCTCCACTTTCTTCTGCACGCGGTAAGCACTTGCTTGAATTTCGTTTTGCATGTACCCGCTTTCAATAGCACGAAGCGCACCACCCATTGAATCTATACGGTCAATTTCTCTCAATGTCGCCTTTTCAATCGCTTCTGTCAAATATTCAACATAGTAAGATCCACCAAGAGGATCTACGGTTTTCGTCACGCCAGTTTCAAATGCAATTAGTTGTTGAGTTCGAAGAGCAATTCGTGCTGCTCTTTCAGTAGGTAGCGATAGGGCTTCATCCATCGAATTAGTGTGCAAGGACTGAGTTCCTCCAAGTATCGCCGACAATCCTTGAAATGCAACACGGACGATGTTGTTTTCAGGCTGTTGTGCAGTTAGAGACTCGCCACTGGTCTGTGTATGAAATCTCAACATCATGGAAGCTCTTTTCTTAGCGCCAAATCTCTCTTTGACCAATCTTCCCCAGATTCTACGGGCTGCACGAAACTTTGCAATTTCCTCAAAGAAGTCGCTTCCCGCAACAAAGAAGAATGAGAGCATAGGGAGGAAGCTATCGGGTGGAATTTTGCGGTCAACACAGGCCGATACATATTCAATAGCATTCGAGAATGTAAAAGCAAGTTCCTGAACAGCTGTCGCGCCGGCCTCGCGCATATGGTACCCGCTAATGCTTATGGGATGCCAATGAGGAATTGTCTTGCTACAGTACTCAATTAGATCTACCGCAAGGCTCAGGGACGGTTCTGGAGGATAAATGAATGTGTTTCTAGCTACGAACTCTTTCAGAATATCATTCTGGGTTGTGCCACGAAGGTTTGGTAGGGAAACTCCTTGCAATTCACCGGCGACCAGGTATAGGGCAGTCAGTATTCCTGCAGGGGCGTTAATGGTCATCGATGTGCTGACTTGGTTTAGAGGGACACCCTCGAACAGGAGTTGCATGTCTTCGATGGTATTGATCGCCACACCAACGCGTCCGACTTCGCCTTGCGATCGATCGTTGTCCGAATCCATCCCTAGTTGTGTAGGAAGGTCAAAAGCTGTGCTTAGACCTGTCTGCCCCGAATCTATGAGGAATTTGAATCTTTGATTGGTAGTCTCCGCACTGCCAAAGCCTGCGTACTGTCTCATAGTCCATGTCCGATCTCTATACATATCATGGTAAATACCCCGTGTAAACGGTGGTTCCCCGGGTTTTCCAAGACGGCGAGGATAATCTATGTCATCTAGGTCTTGTAAAGTATGGAATCTTTTTGGCATTATTCCAGAATCAGTCACAAATGACCTAGTCACCATAGACTCACCATTCCATCCATCTAAGAGATATTACCAAACCGAGGTGCAAGCAAGACACGTCTATGAATTTCTCCCGCTCATGTAATCCAATCATAGCCATTGCAGCAGCTTTACTTATACCATATAGAAAAGGACGCGTCAGTTCCAATGGTACGCCCTACTTTTGGAATACGTCTACCTGATTCCGGTCCACTTGCAAGTCTACCAAATTTGATCACCGCTGCCCGAGCGGCCGAAGAGAGGAACTTTGACGCAGTCTGGGTACACGATCGAGTGATTTGGGGACTAGAAGACCATTTTAGCAACATTTCTTCAGGTTCTGCAGAAACACTTGCGCAAGGACAAGATCCACTCTTCTTCGAATCGCTTACATCTCTATCTTATCTGGCAGCCGTTGTCAAGAAGGTTCGTTTGGGCATTGCTGTCTTAATACCACCACCAAGAAATCCCCTAGTCTTAGCAAAACAGATTGCCATGGTCGACGTACTATCGTCAGGCAGATTGACTCTTGGCATTGGCGTAGGGTTGCAGTCTACTTCAGCAAAAGCATTCGCTCAACATGGAACTCCTTTCGAGAAGCGCGGCGAGATCGTGAATGAATACTTAGAGGCAATGAACACTATCTGGTCCCAACCCCTCGCCACATATCATGGCAAACATGTTCATTTCGATGACGTCGCCATCTATCCGAAACCGTCACAAAAACCGCGTCCCCTCACCTTGATCGGAGGAGCAAGTAAGGCTGCCACTACACGAGCAGCCAAGTTAGGTGATGGTTGGATCCCTGGATATCTAAACCCGAAAGAGATCGAAGCTGGAGTAAAGAATCTTGAAGAAGTAGCACATACAATGGGTAGAAACGAAACTAGCTTTCAGATTGTGGCAAATACTTTTGCATCAATAGACGAATCAAGTCAAACAGCTTGGAAGAATGCGGAGCTTACAATTGCTAAGAAACTAGACGCATTCCAACGGAAAGAACTCTTTGACGAAACTGGGAGTCGCTTCCTTATTGGCTCACCATCTGAGATGAGAATAAAAATCGACGCTTTTCTTTCAGCTGGTGTAACGCAATTTGAACTTCTTTTCATTTATTCGTCCATGAATAGATTGGTAGAGATGTTAGATACATTCGAGAAGACAATTCTAACATCATATCGCTAATCAAATGTAACTAGAACATCCCCAGGTTTCACGCCATTACCGGCAGTGACGAGCACGTCTTTTACTGTTCCTGCCCGATCGCAACGAATTGTTGCCTGCATCTTCATTGACTCCACTATCACTATTGGTTGATCTTGTTCAACATTCTGGTGTGCACTAACTAGAACCTTGACGACCTTACCACGAATTTCCGAGGTAATCGCATTGGGATCACGTAATGTGTCGCTATTGGCGGTCCCGGAACGAGTTGGTTGTATCGACTGAGTCGACGATTTAACAACCCCGATCTGAATATTCTTCAGATCTATTACAAGCCTGTCCTGATCATCCGCGACGATTCTAGCTGGCCAGGGTTTTCCGTCCACAATGAGCAGATACTCATTTTTCGTGATTGTATAGACGAAGACTGTTCGGTTTTTCCCTTCTACTTCAAATCTATACGATCCTTCCTCAGGGAGCTCTTCAAAGTTAACCCCGATA
The DNA here is from genome assembly GCA_002495315.1 of Thaumarchaeota archaeon UBA141. Classification (GTDB taxonomy): domain Archaea; phylum Thermoproteota; class Nitrososphaeria; order Nitrososphaerales; family UBA141; genus UBA141. The sequence continues at coordinate 13,351 of DAEN01000069.1, read as the reverse complement.
GTCTTTCCGCCAATGGAGAAACTAAAGACCTTCCGCATATCCGATAAATTTCTCCTCTATTTGACGCTGTTCAGCGCACCATTTGGTTTTCCGATCTACTACTGGAGCCTGTTTGGGGGAAGATAATCCCTGGGTTTTTCCAGAGAGGTGTATAGCAGATGCAATTCCAGCAATGATCTGGTAGTCATCGCTTAGTTCAATATTTTTCTTCGACATCTTCTCGACAAGGTGCTCCCGCTCTATAAAATCAGTAGATAACTCTCCACGTGCAAAAGCATCACAACGCATTATTTCGAGATAGAGAGGAATAGTAGTTCTAATGCCACCGATTATAAACTCTGAAAGAGCACGATGTGCTCTGCTCTGTGCCTCCATTGCGTCGCATCCCCAGACAATGAGTTTTGCGACCATCGAATCGTAGTACTCAGGAATATGATAGCCGGAGTAAATTGCTGTGTCGAGTCTGACGCCAGGCCCTCCAGGTAGATCAAGGTCAGTTATATTGCCAGTAACGGGTTGAAATTCTCTAGTCACATCTTCGGCATTTATTCTAAACTCTATTGCTGCACCTCGTAGACATACCATTCGTTGATCAACGCTCAAGTCGCTCCCGCTAGCAATTCTAATCTGTTCTTTGACAATATCGACACCGGTAACCATCTCCGTTACAGCGTGTTCAACCTGGAGACGCGCGTTAATTTCAATGAAGTAAAAATTCAAGTCCTGATCAACCAAAAATTCCATAGTTCCTGCATTCTGGAACTCAACGATTCTAGCCACTTTCTTGGCAATTTCTCCCACCTGAGCTCGAATCTTTGGTCCTACAATAGGAGATGGAGAGAGCTCTACTAATTTCTGGAATCTTCTTTGGATTGAACATTCTCTTTCACCCAGGTGGACACAATGTCCTTTCTTGTCGCGTAGAATCTGAAATTCTATATGACGCGGGGACTTTAGATATTTTTCAAGATACATCCCGGGCATGCCGAAAGCACCCTTAGCTTCCATGTTTGCCGAATCGAAAAGATCCTCAAGCTCTTGAGCACTATTAGCTATTCTAATCCCTCTGCCACCACCACCATAAGCAGCCTTCAAAAGCAGAGGCCAACCAATATCTTCAGCTACATCAAGTGCCCGTGATGAATCCACTATGACCTCTCGGCTCCCCGGTAGGACTGCTATACCATTTTTACGTAAGACTTCTCTCGACGTCAGTTTATCACCGGCCAAGGCTAAAGTCTTACTTGATGGTCCGATGAAGATTATGCCTTGCTTCTCACATTTATCAGCAAAATCATGATTCTCCGCGAGGAAGCCGTATCCTGGGTGTATGGAGTCCGCACCCACCTTACTGGCCAATTCGACGATCCGGTCGCTGTTAAGATAACTCTCCGAGACTGGAGCAGGACCGATCGGATAAGATTCATCAGAAGCTGACACGTGTCGCGATGACCGATCTGCATCAGAGAAGATCGTCACAGTTTTTACACCGAGCTCTCTACATGCACGAATAATCCTCAGAGCTATCTCACTTCTGTTAGCGATTAGGATTTTCGAGAGCATTTTGTTGAATTCGAATTATATCAGTGTCATTTATTCATGCTTAGTCCAACAATAAATTCCATGAGAGATTAAGATCATAGAATGTCCTCGCATGTTTGCGATACTTGGCACATAGATTTGTGGCGTGCAGAACCAGATAGTCGGTAAAATCTCTCTCGGAAATTTGATAACGCCATCCTAGACTGGAATTGGGATGTTATTTCTATAGGCACGACGAAGCCATATGGGGGATACTATCGTAGTGATCATGACTGCAAGGAGAACAGCACTGTAAGTCCCTTGATCGAAAATATTATTTGCCAAGGCCAATCCGGCTATGATAAAGCCAACTTCTCCTCGTGATATCATTCCCAGTCCTACCCTGTAACCCTTTTGTCGGTCTTTGAGAAGCTTCATGGCCGGGAGACCCGCGCCTATCAATTTGCTCACTATAGCTAATGTAGTGATCAGTATTACGACTCCAAAGTCCACACTAAGGACCTCTCTTAGATCGAAGAGGGAACCAACAACGGCGAAGAATAGAGGCCCGAAGATGAGTTTCAATTTGTCAATATATTCCCGTATCTGATGAATGGCGTGAGATCCCGCTAGAGCCATCCCTGCTGCAAAGGCCCCCACTATAGGTGAAAGCCCCACAATAGCTGCTAATGCAGCTAGACCAAATGCCAACGCGGTAGCCAAGGGCTCAACAACGCCCTCAGACTTCCACAGAGTTGTCACCTTAACTACACGCGGAAGAATGAACACGGCAGCTACGAGCATTACGAACCAAATTCCAACCGCAGCAACCGTAACACCGATAATCTGAACGGGGTCGGGCACTGTACCACCCTGAACAATTGATGCTATCACTCCCAAGACAGCTAGCGCAAGAACGTCATCAATCATAGCAGCATTAACCATTATTTTCGCCTCGGCAGTATGGTTAACCTTCAGTTCCTCCAAGACCCTAATGGTGATAGCAATACTAGTTGCCGTAAGAGTAGCTCCCACCAGAGCTGCAGCCGGCCACTCGAAGCCAAGTATCAGTGTACTCCCATAGAACCCCAGAAAGAAGGGGACGATAACCCCCGCTGCCCCAATAACAAATGCAGCAACCCCAGCCTTACGAAAGTCTGCAAAGGTAAATTCAAGACCAGCAGCAAAGAGAATAATGATGCCACCCATTACTGAAAAAGCAGTCAGGAGCTCGTTGTGTTCTATCAAAGGGGCATCTAGAACGTAGATAGCTCCACCAAGAGCAGTAGGACCGAAAATCATACCTGCAATTACTTCTCCAACGACTTCGGGAAGCTTGAAGTGTTTGAAGACGGTCCCCAACACTCTGGCTATGAAAACCAGTAAAGCAATTCCAACAACAGTACGAATGATAGCTAACTCAGCTGCATCCAAGGCGGTTCACCAGTTAGTATGAAAACGAAGAGAAAGTGTTCAACGGTCGTCTATCCTCTATTCACATACTAGCTCTTCCATGTAAGAAATCTCAGCATAGTTATTCATGATTACCAAATACATCCTCCTTTTCGAAGGAAGAAATCATCATAAAATGCAATGCTGTTCAGAGACAATCCCACAAAAAAAAACACTCAAAACGATCTAATAAGTCTAATCCATAGAATGGTCTTGGATTCCACCAGAATTGCCCCCAGTAGAGCGCTGGATGTGATCGAGTATATTGATTCTCAAAGTGGAATCAATATCATCAAGCTTGAGGATCTCCTTAGAATATCCAGTTAGCTCATAGGTGACCTTTCCATCGCGTACCTCCTTCACAGACACACGGGGCTCTGGCTTTTCCAGAATACCGGGCGTACTCATAGCGGCTTCAAGAAGAGTAGTTTCCATTTTCCCTCTAGGTACAGAAGTGTTTTCTTGATATTCAAATTGCAACATGTGTATGCCAAGCGTGCTTAGATTCTTGACGAATTTCTGAAGGACTAACGTATTTGGAATGTTTATGATCTCTTCATTCTTAGATTTGAGTTTAGAGAACATCAAATTAACATCAACAACTTCTCCAGTGTATCCATCAGGTTCTATTTTGATGATGTCACCTATCTTGAAAGGACGCCAAATCATGATGACAAAACCACCAACCACGTTTGCAAGGATGCTCCATGCTGCGAACGAGAGGAATATTATGCTCCCCAGTACGAGCAATAGAGTAGGAATTATCCCAGAAGTATCGGCTCCCGATATACCCACGAGTATCACACTGACGACAATCATGATTATCCACCTCGTAGCGTTCCGAATGGAGTGGATAGGAGTAGGAGGAATCTTACTCCTTTCAGCTATAGTGATCAGTACAAACTGGACCACTCGATAGGTAAGGTAGCCTCCCACGAGAGTCCAGAGGACGAAGAACCCGCGATCTATGATTGATAGGAGAGGCTGGAGAGTGTTAATGTTCCGTAACGCTAGGTTAGCTCCTACTAGGGTTATCGAAAGATAGATGGGAAGGCTCAGTGTCCCAACGATTACATCATCAACAGTTGTCTTGGTCCCCGATGCATATCCCAAAAGATATTTCTTGACCATCTTTCTGACAATATAGGCGACAACGATCGAAGAGGCGAAGATTATGCCAGCAACAACAAGTTCTAGTAATTCTGAAGGTATCGGCCCAGTTGCAGCCATAAAAGAACTCCCAAACTCTATGGCTTAAGGCTTACTACGGAATATTCGGAAACAGGGTCGCGCGCTTCTCGTCACATTTCATCAGGTTTGTCAGCTAGTAATCAAGCTCTAGGAACAATAGGATGAGTGATAGATCTAAATCATCGTTTCCCATGGTAGTTCTTCTAGGACGCATAATGATTTGTACAGCTATATCTGATCGTATAGATACATCAATGCTACGTGAGTAAGATAATGATTGACAAACTGAAACTCTGCATAAGCACACAGACACCGTTTATCAAATTCAATATACCTTACGGGGATCTTCTTGATCGGTATGATGACCTGGGCGATACAGTTGAACTAGATAAACTGACAGAAGGCGTGGACTACAACTACACCCCGGGCGGGGTCACTGCCATGGTCTTCCCTCTTCTTCGTCGACTAATGGAAACAGGTGTCATAGAAAATCCCTCATGGGTATCACTTGGCCCAAATGCACCACCACGCGTAATAGCTGACAAAATAACGCTCCACCATATCACAATTCCAGAGAGCGAAATGTCACCGTACACCGTATTCAAAGAGGCAATGTGGAAAGAGATTCATGGACTAGGCCAGCTCGAATTCAAGTCGAAAGAATACAAAGCTTACCTGTCCTACAACTGGCTATGCGCACGCTGCATGCTGGATCTACGTGAAAAATCAGATCTATACTTCATACATGACTTTCAACAGCTGCCAATAGGTAGCCTTCTCAGTGCTTGCGCTCCGACAGTCTTCCGGTGGCATATCCCATTCCAGCTTGAAACTGTTACTGAAAGGCTTAGGACATTCATTGTGAAAAGTATTGAAGGATTTGATTCGATAATAGTCAGTACTCGCCGCGACCTTGAAGGACTAATACATGCCGGCTATCGTGGTAGGGCTTACCAGGTTTATCCATATATCGAACGAGACAAATGGAGCAAAGTGTCAGAAAGGAGCATCAAAGCAGTTCAAGAGAAATTTGGGCTCGACTCTGATGACGAGGTTATCCTGGTTGTTGGACGGATGGACGAGGTCAAGAGTCAAGATATCATAATCAGAGCTGCAAGTAAGATAATGAAACGGCATCCACATCTAAAGATAGTACTCGTGGGCAATGGAAGTTTTACAGGGAGTCAGATTGGTGGCCTCGCTCATCCCAAGGCCATTACATGGAAATCCAGGTTGGAGAGTCTCTCAACTAGACTCAAAATCCGTAAGCACGTTATCTTTACTGGACATATATATGACGTTGATCTTGGGCGATTTTATTCTCTCTCGAAGGCAGTAGTTGTTCCTTCGCGTATTGAAGGGTTTAATTTAACCACAATAGAGGGTTGGCTACACAAGAAGCCAGTTATTGTCAGCAAAGGAGCTGGGTCGTCAGAACTAGTCAACGACCAAGTGAACGGCTACACCTTCAACTCAGGTGATACAGACGACCTAGCGACCAAGCTTGGAGTAATTCTTTCTAAACATGAAGAATCCGAGCAAATGGGCGTCAACGGCTTTGACTCTGCCAAACAATGCTTCGTAGAGGTAGTCTTGGAAAAATTGCAAGATATTTTCAAAGAGTCCATAGATCATTACAAAACCCACTAAGAACATGACAAAGCAAGAACACACTACTATTACTCTGGAGAGATCATCGACTTTAGGAAAGCAACCACCTCCTCTGTGCTCTTGACATAATACTTGGCGTTTGATGATCTCCATTTTTGCGACACTAAAACGGTAATTCCGTACCTTAATGCAGAAAAAGCATCCTCGTCAGTGCGATCGTCACCAAAATACAGAGGCAACCCGTCACCGAATCGCTCGATCAGCCAATTTGCTGCCGTGCCCTTGTTCCAGGATATTCTTGGCCTTACCTCCATAACTTTCTTTCCGTACGTGATTTCCATGCTCTTGTGTCGACGAACGACCTTCCGCACAGCAGCGCGGATTCCTGGAACGTCTTGCCGTGGAACGTTCCTATAATGAACGCTCATGGTTAATCTCTTGTCCTCAATTATCAAGCCCCTTTTCTTCGAAACTGTTTTTGTCAGCTCAGACGAAATATTCAATAAAAGTTTAGACATCCCAGCAGCATCGGCATGAACGAAACTTAAGGCCGGTCCGGACATCTCGAGGCCATGGTTTCCTACATACACGCAACCTTCCACATCAACTAATTCTCGGACATCATCCATTGATCTCCCGGAAATAATGACAAGAACGAATCGAGAGTCAATACTCAATTGACGTAGGACAGATTTAGTATCAACGGAAAGTGTTACGAGTCTTGGATCGTTTGTGATTGGTGTGAGCGTGCCGTCGAAATCAAGCATAATATAGATTTTCTTGGATTTAAGAATCATTCCATGAACTGCTTCTAGCTCTCTTAGCAGGTATCGCATTACTTTGGTAAACCATAGTGGTCGAGATTAAGTATTAGCTAATGCGTGTCGAAATTCGGTTTCTATGCAGGTCCAACGTCGGTTCTTGTTCGAGCAGGGTAATTGACCATTTTCATTGTGTAAGAAGCATACATTGTCAATAACAAGAACATCGTCCATTCTTGATCTCACACACATATATCCAATATTGATCCATTAATCTACATAATATAACAATAATTACTATGAGCAATTATAAACAAACATTATTCCTCGGCAAAGGCTAAATACTCACAAAACTCCAAATTAACTCACTAACTTTCGTGAAATAAAGTGACAGCTTGCAAAGTAGTAATACTAGCAGGCGGTGAAGGTGTTAGGTTTCGGCCGCTCACCCTGACACGTCCAAAGTCTATGATACCTTTGGGTACGAAGCCAGTGATAGAACACCTTACTTCGCAAATAGTGAAGTGTAGATTTCGGAATTTGATAATCACGCTAAACTATCAAAAAGAGCAGTTAATGCACTTTATCGGCGATGGTTCAAAATTTGGTGTACAGGTTGAATATGCCATCGAGCCCGAAGGAACTTTTCTAGGAACTGCAGGTGGAGTAAAGTTAGTCAGCAATTTACTGAAAGACACATTCATGATATTACAAGGTGATGCCTATACAACAATGAATTTCGACAAGATCTTGAAGTTCCATAAGCAATCAGGAGCTGACGCAACAATTGTTCTCAAAGAAGTCGCAGACCCGTGGCATTATGGGAACGTGAAATGCAATTCTAATGGAGAGATTACTGACTTCCAAGAGAAACCTATCAAAGGTAAAGAAACTGGAAACCTAGCTAGTACAGGAATATACTGTCTAGAACCTGAAGTGTTAGATATTGTTAAGCCTGGCGAGTGTGATTTCGGAAGAGATGTCTTCCCTCATCTTCTTAGAGAAAACAGATCAATACGTGGATATGTGGCTGATGAGCTGTGGATAGATACGGGAAGTTTGGCCGGATTTATTGCTGGGACAAGACATGTTCTTGGCCTAAACGGGGAAGGCGAAGACAAAAAGCATCCGCCATTGCTCCCCATAGGGAAAAATGTGTTCTTAGGCGAAAAAGTCAAGATTACTGGACCGTCTCTGATAGAAGACAACGTTTCGATAGGCAAAGGATCTCAAATAGGCCCTTATGCAGTTCTTAAGAGAGACACCACAGTAGGTGAAGAAGTAATCATAGAGAATGCATCCATTTTTGAGGGAGCTAAAGTTGGCTCCTACGACAAGATACGAGGAAGTATCATAGGAGAACAGGCCAATCTTGCTGAACGAATAGTCGTTGATGACTCAATAGTAGGTCCGGGAAGCACGCTTGAACAGTCAGTTGAAGTTAAAAGCGGCAGTAGGATATGGCCTGGAATAAGAGTTGTCGCTGCGGATCGTCTGAACCACAGCACGATTAGACTTCCAACTGACAATCCATTCTATTTCAATTCAGATGTTGGAAAATTCACAGGATTAACGGCAACTACCATAGGCGACTTGGCTGATGGACTAGAAAGAGTAGATGTCAGATCAATAGAATTCCACCTTGAGAACAGGGATTTTGAGAGGTGGATAAAGGATGTTTTTCAAGCCAATACATTAGCTGAAAGAATATCAGATCTCAGAGAACATGGCCTACAAGGAGAAGTCCTAAGGAAAGAATTCAGTTCCATCGTCAGAACGTGGCTACGTTATTCAACTGAATCTAATTGACCTCGGTTTCAGTCTTGTTATCCTGCAGTCTGAAACAGAGTGTTGTCCAATAACACTTCCCTGTAGATCGTGCAACCGTTCATTGTTCAACCCCATTACCAATATGGAGCAACGCGTATTCATCTCCTTCCAAGAAGAAAAATGAAACTTCTGAAAGTCTGCAATTCTCTTCGCAAAACACACCGTAGAAAACACATTCAACAATATGGCTTTGATGGTAGAAGAGACAGATCAACGTCTACTAGGTAAAACGAGCATTGCAAAGTGTATAGAAACGTTCATCAGTAGACTTCTTTAGACATAACCAATGTTGGATGACATAACTATCACTTGTCTCTAATGTGATCGTGATAGATATCTAGGAATATCATTAGGGGAACAATTGCCATGGGGAGATGCGAATTCTGCAGCAAAGAGGAAGATATGCCCTTTGTTTGCAACTTCTGTGATGAGACATTCTGTGGAGAACACAGACTTCCCGAATCTCACAACTGTACGAACCTCTGGATGGTAAAGGAAAGAAAGAGAAGAGAAATTCACAACATTTCTTCTAGGCCGTCTCTCAGCTCGAAGTTTCCGCGATTTATCCCTAAATTCACTAGCACAGGTATCAACAATAGAGCTATCACGGAAAACAAGATTTCTACAGAAGTAAAACATCTTCTTGTAGCGTGGCTCACTCTGGGCTTTGCATTTTCAATCAGATTCATTCGAATATCACCATCGACCTTCCCCATTAGCCTGCTAGAGGGTTTAGGAGTTAGTCTCTTGACTGTAGGACTAGGATTCATACTTCATGAATTGGCACACAAATTTACAGCAAAGAGATTTGGATGCTGGGCAGAGTTCCGCATATGGCCTCGCGGTTTAATGATGGCTCTTTTCTTTGCAGTCGTCTCGTTTGGAACAGTAATCTTTGCCGCACCAGGTGCCACATACATTCTTCCAAGATCATCCCGAAATGGTTTTTCTAACAATGTAATCACCAGTAGAGAAAACGGCATAATTTCTCTAGCAGGGCCTTTGACTAACATTGGTTTAGCTGCTTTCCTCTTTTTACCATTGGCAGAAAGTGGAATAGGAGCTTTGTCATTAATTGGAGTAATTGGTTTTCACGTAAATCTTTGGTTAGCTGCTTTCAATCTGATTCCATTTGGAGGAATCGATGGTCAAAAAGTGCTCTCTTGGAGCAAGCCTGTATGGCTAACTATTGCAATACCAGTCTGGCTGTTTGTCGCCTTAGGTCTTCTACTCTAGCAAGAATTCCCATTACTTCGAACAGTCCCAGTTTTCCGGCTTTTCTCCCACGATAAGTCATACTCAATAGACATTAAAGCTGAATGTTACCGTGCTTTTTCGGAGGACGGATCTCTCTCTTTGTTGCCATCATCTCCAATGCCTCGATAATCTTTTCCCTCGTGGATGAGGGACGAATGACTCCATCAATAATTCCCTTCTCGGCTGCAACATATGGATTTGCGAATTTTTCCCTATAATCGTTGATCAGTATACTTCGTTTCTCATCATCGCCATTTTCTATATCTTTTCTGAATATTATTCCAACTGCCCCTTCTGGACCCATTACGGCTATCTCTGCAGTGGGCCACGCGTAATTGATATCCGCACGAGAAAACTTGCTCCCCATAGCACAGTATGCCCCACCGTATGCCTTTCTGGTTATCACAGTCACTTTCGGAACAGTTGATTCACAATATGCATACAATAATTTCGATCCGTGACGAATTATTCCTCCGTGTTCTTGATCCACACCTGGCAGGTATCCGGGGACATCTACGAAAGTAACTATGGGCAAGTTGAAAGCGTCGCAAAATCTAATAAATCGCGCTGCTTTGTTAGATGAGTCGATATCAAGAGCTCCTGCCAAATTCTCTGGTTGATTAGCAACAATACCAATTGAGCGCCCATTTAAGCGTCCGAAACCAGTTATAATATTGGGCGCCCACCGACCATGAGTTTCTAAGAACTTTCGCTCATCTATAACAGCTAAAATTATCTGGTGCATATCATACGGTTTATACTGATCGTCTGGGACTATCGTGTCCAGTAATTCATCAGATCGGCGTGGATCATCTTCAACAACGTCTAGACGAGGAGCTTCTTCGGCATTATTCTGCGGCAAGTACGAAAGTAGTAGTTTGAGAAGGCCGATTGCTTCCTCGTCAGTAACGGCAACGAAGTCAGCTACCCCACTCTTCCGCGCATGAATCTGTGCTCCACCGAGCTCGTCGAAGGTAACCTCCTCAGAAAGTGCAGTCTTGACCACATCGGGTCCAGTTATGAACATGTTGCTTTTGCCTTCAACCATGATTGTAAAATCTGTCATCGCAGGAGAATATACAGCTCCGCCAGCGCAAGGCCCCAGAATTGCGGATATTTGAGGGACAACGCCAGAGGCCAGAGTATTGCGAAAGAAGATCTCGCTATAGGCTGCCAAACTAACAACCCCTTCATGAATTCGTGCACCGCCAGAATCGTTCAATCCTATAATTGGTGCACCAGCCTTGAGAGCAAGATCCATCACTTTTGCAATCTTCTTTCCGAAGGCTTCGCTAAGTGATCCCCCAAACGCCGTAAAGTCATGAGAAAAAACGAACACAGGTCTTCCATTTACACGACCATATCCAGTAACAACGCCGTCACCCAACAATCGTCTAGAGGCCATGTCGAAGTCGTTGCAACGGTGAATTACGAATTTGTCTAGTTCTACAAAACTACCATGATCAAGTAAGATGTCTAATCTCTCTCTGGCAGTGAGCTTCCCCTTAGAGTGTTGTTCCTCGATCTTATCCTTGCCTCCGCCAAGCTCTGCCAACTTGCTTAAGTCATCTAATCTCTGAATCCGATCTCTGGAACTCAATTATGAATGCTACAGGCTATTCGGTAGACTTACTATAAGACTTATCAGGTCTACATTGATATGCTTAAAAAAAAACAGCAGTAGACATTGTGTCAGTTCGTTAGAAGAATTATGGATGTGCGATCGCCTTAGATATCTGCATAGATAGAGACTATCAAAAGTCCAAAAATTAGGGCTCATGATCAAAGATTTTTTTTCTCAACCTGAAGGTCTTCAAAGTCTTTCAGGAGAAGTTACAATCTTACATTCCGTAGATTCGACACAAATATTTGCTGCAAGTCTTGCTAGAGAAGGTACTTCGGATGGAGCTTCAGTAGTAGCTGAAATTCAGACAAAAGCTCGAGGCCGCTTTGGTCATGATTGGTATTCTCCGAGTGGAGGACTTTGGGTCTCAGTGATCCTAAAGCCGAGTTCTGCTCCTGCGAGGCTCCCTCTCTTAAGTATAGCAGGGGCTTGTGCAGTATGCGAGGCCATCGAAGACGTAACCAAACTTGATTCAGTTGGGATCAAATGGCCAAATGATGTGGTAATTCGTGGTAGAAAAATTGGGGGTGTAATTCTAGAAGCTTCATTCAAATCGAGGAAGTTAGAGTACGCCATCCTTGGCGCAGGCATCAATGTCAACATACCAACCACTAGTTTTCCAAGCGAATTAAGGGAATCTGCAACCTCGCTTTGCATACTAACTGGAAGGAATTATCCCCTTAGCCCATTGTTCAATTCGTTTCGTCGCTCTTTGGATAAGCTGTATTTGAAGTACACAAATAAACAAGACCAAGCTATTCAGCAGGTCATTCAAACTAGAATATTAGGCATAGGCAGTCGTGTCAAAATGCGGCTTTCAGGTAAAACTACGTCAGGCCTTGTAAAAGGCATAGATGTAGACGCAGGATTAGTAATAGAAAATGACCAGAACAAGATACTGACAATCTATGACAGAGATGTCGAATCACTTACATTCTTGGGCGATAGAGATAAGGCCTCTAATTGATTTTAATGTCCAATTATAAATTGAAAAGACGTCAGCGGAGAACTGGCAGGAATTCGCCATTGCCAAAGCTAATGCCCAAGTCCAATCCAAGAAAGTTACGAATACTAGTTTCAAAACCAGGATTGGATGGCCACGATCGAGGGGCACTAATTCTCTGCAAGGCTTTCAGAGATGCAGGAATGGAAGTAATTTATGGAGGTGTACTCACAACGCCAGAACAAGTAGCGGCGATGGCAATAGATGAAGATGTGGATGCAGTTGCATTAAGCCTACTTAACGGTGCACATATGGTTGCCTTTCCCCGTGTAGCGAAGCTCCTTCGCGACTCTAATGCAGCAGATATTGTTCTAGTAGGCGGAGGAATAATTCCAAAAGAAGATAAATTGGTATTAGAGAAAGAAGGAATAACAGGAAATTTCGGACCAGGTACGTCTCTAGGGACTATCGTCAAACATGTGAAAGACAGAGTGGCAAAACGAAGCCGTACGACAACAAGACCCAGTCAATAATACCAGAGGTTAGCGAATAGCTCGTAGCTACGCTTTTTCGACTGCCTTCTTTTGTTCCCATGGAGCAGTGATCTCTCGAACCACTCCAGCTGCTACTGTCGATCCCATGTCTCGGAGTGCAAATCTACCAAGTTCTGGGAACTCCTTGAACGTCTCGATGCATAGTGGCCTTAGAGGCTGTATTCTCACTATTGCTGAATCACCGGTCTTTATCGACTTTGGCTTTTCTTCAACTGGCTGTCCTGTTCGGGCATCCAGCTTTGAAACTATTTCAACTATCGTTGCAGATACTTGTGCAGTATGTGCATGTAGCACTGGTGTATAACCTGCAGCAATAGCAGTGGGATGGAAGACTACTATGATTTGGGCAAGGAATTCTTTCACAATTGATGGAGGCGTATCAGCAGTTCCTATAACGTCACCTCGTCGAATATCCTGTTTTGCAACTCCTCGCAGATTAAATCCGATATTATCACCAGCACCCGCAGTCTGCATTGGAGTATGATGAGTCTCGATCGACTTGAGTTCCGCTGTTACCAAAGCAGGTGCAATCAATAGTGAGTCACCGACCTTCATCTTGCCAGTTTCAACACGACCAACAGGAACTGTCCCAACCCCGGTAATGGTG
>DAEN01000077.1 GCA_002495315.1 Thaumarchaeota archaeon UBA141 | reverse complement strand
GCTCTCAAGCGCCTTAATCCGACTAGCTCGCCTCTTTTTTCCCTGCGGAAGCTGTACCTTGTCAACTCATAAAGTCTAACAGGGAGCTGACGATACGAGATCTGTGCATTCTTAGCAAGCAGAAATTGGCCAAAGCAAGCACTGAATCTCAGGAACAAATCCTTATCCTCAGATCTAACCATATACTGCCGAGCAGGGAAACGCTGAAGGTAACTTTCTAGACTAGGGTGGTGGATATCATACATTATTGGAGTCTCCACTTCGACTCCACCATATTCCTGAACTTTTGCCGTAACGTACTGTTCCAATAGAGATTTCACCAAACGCCCCTTTGGGTAGAAGCGCAGGTTTCCGGGATCAGACCCAGACTCATGATCAGCAAGAGTTAGTCGCCGCATCAGCTCGACGTGTGGCGGAGCCTGGTGAGCTGTTCTAACCTTCTGAGTTTCGTACTTAGTGAGTTTCTCTAGATTCTGAAACTTGGAGAAATTATAGCCAGATACTGGCTGCAAGGAGCCATCTGCCTGTAGGATAAACCATTCAGATTTTAGTTTTTCTTCAGCTTTAATTGCCGACGAGACACCCTCTTCTTCTTTCCCATTGTCAGGACCAAAGGTCTTTGATTGTTCAGCCATTGGATGACCTTTGACTTGTATGTTAAAGGACTTCGTCCAACCAAAGGGAGAGCGAAAAACTTCTAGGCCTTCTTCGCGTGCGAGCGACTCCAACTCTTGGAGAATTAACAGAGCACTACTGGCCTTCGCCAGCTTGTCGCTTAGATGAGAGTAAGGATAAATCATTATTCGAGTACTCTTCAGTACTGCCAAGGAAGACAGAATTTCGCGCATTGCCTTTCGAGCAACCGCAGAGCTGTCCGTTGTTTCGATCGTGACAAAAAGGACAACAACTTCAGTTACCTTCACCTTCTCTTGAGTCGATGGTTCAGCCTGATCAATTTCCTTGCGGATCGGCTGATATTCCATCATATCTGCATGAAGCTGAAGGATCCTCATCTGAGCGACTCAATATAGTGCTTCGCTTGAACAAATTAAGGCTTCGTTACAGGCATGAATCTAGACCCGCTGCCCTACCAACGAATATCTCTGAATGGCGAACTACCGCCTCCAGATTTTCTGGCATCTTTCTTCCATTCCTTGTAATGCACTTCACAGAGATAGAGTCTTTTTGCTTCAGATGCCACTTTGATGCTAGTTGACGCAACCCGATCGCTACTCAGGGACCTCGCAGCATTTCGCGAACATCCGACTGAAGAACAGCTTACACCTCTTCCGACTCTACCCAAATCATCGGCTCGATTAACACTACAGATGTCCTAAATATAAAAACATGAGAACTTCTCAATGGTACACTTGCTAAGCAATCTCAGACAAGCTTCCGATCGGATAATGGTAAGGATATGTGTCCTCGCATCCAAGACAGGACTCTCAGCGGGCGCATGGACTCTAATTGGATTAGGGTTCGCCATACTCTCCGGGTTGACATATTCAAACATTCTAGTGCACTCGTCAGCTCTTGCGGGCTTACTTCTTTTGCTCTCGGGATTCACAGACATGGTGGATGGAGGTGTAGCTAGAGCAACAAATTCAGTCTCGGTCAAAGGAGCATTCCTAGACTCCACTCTGGATCGGGTAGGAGAAGTATTCGTTTTTGCGGGCCTTCTGGTAGGGAATAGTGAAAACCAATTGGTGGTTTTCTTTGCTCTGGCTTTTTCGCTTACTGTCAGCTATACCCGCTCACGTGGAGAATCTTTGGGTGTAAAAGTCGAAGGGGTTGGAATCGGTGAACGGGCAGACAGACTTCTAGCTCTTGCGGTGCTTAGTATAATCGGCTACCCGTGGATCGGGGCAACGATCGTACTGGCGTTAGCCTCGATAACCTTGGTCCAGCGTTTCTTTTACATCTTGTCGAAGTTGCCCGGAAAACAAACCAGTTAGTAGTACAATCCGATCATCTAGAAGACCTTCTATCTGTCTTCGCGCGTACTTTGACGAGTCCATAATGAACTGCACATGAAACGCAATAGGTCTTGGTAGTGCTCGGCGCAGCTATGTAAGCCCCTTGGGCCCTTAGTTCTTTGGCAAGAGTGTGCTCCACAAGGCTTACGCGCGTGGTCCTCTTCTTTGCCTTGTCTCGCGGGACGAGATTTCCGCAGTTGGTGCACTGTACCATATTGCCACTACCTTTCCCGCCCTTAGATCTTCCTCGACTCTTACGCTTCTTTGTCATGCCCGCAGTCTTGATACAAAATACTTCTTTAATAAATGGAACCCACTAAGATTATTCTGTCAAAGCATTTTCATTCACCAGGAGCGTTTGTGTAATATGTCAAAAGAGATTGGAATTACAACTAGAAAAGAAGAGAACTTCTCGGATTGGTACACTCAGGTGGTCCTGAAGTCGCAACTTGCGGACTATGCCTCAGTAAAGGGAGCCATAGTTGTACGTCCCTATGGATATGCCATATGGGAAAAGATCAAGGAATTCATAGACAAACGTATCAAAGCGACAGGCCATATGAACGCATACTTCCCAGCTTTAATCCCCGAAGGATTACTAAAACGAGAATCATCACATTTCGCAGGATTTACACCCGAAGTATTCTGGGTAACTCGCTCAGGGGAGAAAGAAGTTGGAGAGAAGCTAGCCTTGCGACCCACTTCAGAAACCATAGCTTACGATTCTTACGCGAAGTGGATTCGCAGTTGGAGAGACCTCCCCTTATTATTGAATTTCTGGAACTCAGTATTCAGAGCAGAGATCAAATCAACGAAACCTTTCATGAGAACCACGGAATTCCTATGGCAAGAGGGTCACACTGTCCATGCCACGGAAGATGATGCAGAGAAGGAAGTGATGGCAATACTTGAAATCTATCAAGAATTGATTGAAGAGCTGCTAGCAATACCGATATTGACTGGAAAGAAGACAGACAAGGAGAAGTTTGTAGGTGCATCGCACACAATTACGCTAGAAGCTATGATGCCGGATGGAAAAGCACTACAAATGGGTACGTCTCACAACCTTGGACAGAACTTTTCCAAACCCTTCGAAATACGATTCGTGGGTCAAGACGGCCAGGAGCACTTTGCATGGCAGACTTCGTGGGGAGTTTCGTGGAGACTCATTGGTGGAATCATCATGGTTCACGGGGATGACAAGGGATTGTTGTTGCCACCACTTATTGCACCTATTCAAGCAGTCCTCATCCCAATCTACTACAATGAAAAGGACGAAAGACGGGTACGGGATGTGGTAGAACCACTAGCGAAGGCCATGATGGACTCAGAGATACTACTCCATATTGACGATCGCACAGAATATACTCCTGGCTGGAAGTTTAACGAATGGGAACTCAAGGGAGTCCCTCTAAGAATCGAGCTTGGCCCCAGAGATGTCGAGAAAAACCAGGCAATAATTGTCAGGAGAGACACAGGGGAAAAGATTGTTGTATCGCAGGAAGAATTAGTGACTAAGACCCAGGATCTACTGCAAATAATCCAACGCGATTTGTTAAACAAGGCAAAAGCCAAGTTAGAGACCATGACGAAAACAGTTCGTGATTATGATGAATTCAAAGAGACCGTTAAGAAAAGAGGCGGTTTCCTCAGAGCTTGTTGGTGCAATCGAAAGGAATGCGAAGAAGCCGTGAAGAATGAGACAGGAGCAGATATACGAGTCATGCCGTTGAAAACAGAAGAGTCTTTTGCCCCATGTATCTACTGTGGGCAACAAAATACCGTTGTAGCATATTTCGCCTCTGCTTACTGACAACTGCAAGGATGCTCAGACTGAACATTTTCTAAACTGAAAGTGTAATTCCGAAGACTTGACATCAGTCTTTGGGGCGAGATAGTAGCATTAGGAAGGTTTATAATAGATACTATCTTTTTGTTAGTATCGCAAAGGAGGTGATTGGTGAAGTTGGAATGGAGGAAGAACAGAGACCACTTTGGCAGCATATTCGACGCAATGAGTCATGAATTCGACCAGATAGAACAAGTAATGAATAACGTGCTTAGGACAGCTCCGAACCGGACTGCTGGACACTATAGTTTGGATGGGCCATTCTACTATGGCTTCTCGATAACTCCGGGTCCAGACGACAAGCCCGTCCTGAAAGAATTCGGGAACATTCGTAACTCCGAACAAGGTGACGTAGCAAACGGTATCAGAGAACCCATCATAGACACAATCGTAGACGACAAAGAAGGTAAGCTGAGAGTCACCTGTGAAATGCCGGGTGTCACTAAACAAGACATAAAGCTGACCGTCAATGAAGATGGAATAACCATCTCTGCAACGAATGGCGACAAGAAATACAATACAAACATACCCCTTTCTGTCAAGATCGAACCAAATTCTGCAGATGCATCCTACAACAATGGAATTCTCGACTTAAAATTGACGCTCAAAGAGTCTCCCACTAGAGAAGGCCTTGACGTCAAGATCAAGTAAACAGGGGGCCAAGTGCCCCAACTCTTCTTTTTCTTATTAATCAAGAGAAATCTCCACTTGACGCAGGCATGACATGAATGGTTGGCCTTATGGAAGAGTTCTTCAATTTTCTATTAAGCGAGGCCGCTACTCACAGTCTCGAAGGGATACTTTTAGTCAGCTTCGTCTTCAGCATGATCCTCTTCATTCCAGCCCCTTATTTTATCGCCGTCGTGATAGCAGCTATTGCAGGACTAGACCCTGTCCTCATAGCACTTTACAGTACCGTGGGAGCTACGCTAGCAAAGATCGTAATATTCAAGCTCAGCTATTTTGGCAGAGGATTGATAAATGAACACACTAGGAATAAGATCCGGCCTTTTGAAAAACTAGTGTCAAGATATGGATGGCTAGCGGCCTTTATAGCTGCACTTACACCAATACCCGATGACCTAATTTATGTACCTCTAGGCTTTGCACGCTATAGCTTCTGGAGGTTCTCAGTTGCCACGTTTGTGGGTAAATTCATTCTAACACTCACCGTTGCAATGGGTGCTGCATTATCTCTTGATTTTGTCGAATTGCTAGTGGGCGAATTGACAGAACTTAACACACTATTGATGGTAGGAGTGGCCTTCGCCGCTGTCGCGGCCATTATCCTGTATATCATAACGCAGCTCAATTGGGATGAAGTACTTGGGCGTTGGTTCCCATGGACTGTGCAGAATAATGAATCCAGTGGCCAAAAATGACTCGTCCAACACTGTAATTATAAATACTAAAATTCGTTAGACCGACATGTATTCTATTGGTCATCTTAGAGACATCAACCCAAATCAAGACCACCCCACTATCCGTCTGGTCAATACTCGGAGATGCCAGCAAATATCCCGAGTTCTTCAAACTGGCGTCAGATATCAGTTCTCCAGGAGCAATTAACAGCGAAGGTACTGATTTGAATATGGTTTTCCTAGGGATTTTTTTGCGACTGAAAGTCACCAAAGCTCAAAGTCCATCGAACCTCTCCATGAAATCTTACTACGGGATGCGTGCCCAATTCCACTGGAGACTGGAGCCTTGCGATGTAGGAACAGAGGTCCATCTCCAAGTCAACTACCTT
>DAEN01000068.1 GCA_002495315.1 Thaumarchaeota archaeon UBA141 | reverse complement strand
TGTTTCGTATGGCCGATGATGTGGTAGGTCTACTCCGCTTGAATTTGGACTGGGATGCAACCATGCATCTAGCCAGACTGCTTATCTCCTCATGCTGTTATGCGGGAATCTTTGAATTAGTCCGAGAGGATGAGGATGACCAGTGGTCACCCTACTACATCGTTAAGAAGAACCAATCCTTAGTCCTAGCAGAGCGTCCTAACAATATCCAAGTAGGCGTTCCCTTCCCTGAGTGGAAAGGTTTATACGACGGTAACGGCAATAAACTCATAGTTTCTAATGCATCCTGTCCACCCGAACATAGACATAAGCCCGTCATACCGCAGGAAGGAGAATGGATTCCATGGTTATCAGCTGTTCATAAGATTGAGCAAGTTGCGTTCCGTATTAATGAACGCCTGTTGAGCCGAATCATTGAATTAGATGAGCCGACGAAACCAGATACGCAAGCCAAGTATCGTATCGTTAAGAAGTCCTATGCAGATGCTAAAACTGATTGGGAGAAACTAGACAAGCGTTATAGGGAGTTAGACATACCGCTATTAAAGAAAGGGTTTACGAAGGACTACTCCATCCGCGAACAGGATGACCGTAAGAACAAAAATCGTAAGAAAGGCGAACCGAAGATACGGAGTGATGGTTATGTACTCACTAAGCAAGAAACCAAAGACTATAGAGATTACAGACGAGACGAAGAGGCACTCAAGTCGACGATAGGCGCATTCCGCAACAGACGGGATAGATTTGAAAAGAATATAGAACAGGCTAAGAGCCTTATTGGGAAGACTTTCTATCAGAGAGCCTATTGCGATTACCGAGGTCGGATTTATTTGCCAGAATTTTCTTATCAGAGTTCTGATTTCTGTCGTGCTGTCATTGAGTTTGATATGGGATTGTCTATACCGCCTCAGGCAATTAGCTGGATACACGCCCATACCCAGAATGTGAAGGGATTGTCTGCCGGGTGGGACACGAAAATTGAGATGGGGGAAAAGGAAGTCGCGCACCATACCGATATCTGGCTAGAGCCTAAAGAACATTTTGAAAAATGGTCTACTGCAGACAAGCCTTATTGCTACCTCCGCGCTTGTCTAGAACTAACTGACCTAGGTTCCCTAGGAATCAAGACCACCAATACTCGCGGTCAGCTAAATCCAGAAGCAAAGCGCAGTAAGTGGGTAAAACGAATGCTCTCCCACTTTGAAGAAGTGGAAATGATGGAAGAAGAAGGAATAGCAGTATTCTCCAGTCATTTACCAGTTGAAATGGATCAGTCCAACAGTGCCTACCAACATATTGGCGGGTTAATGAATGACCGGAAAATGATGGAGTGGTCTGGCTTGATAGGTGAAGGCTACAACGATTTATACCGAATGATTGGAGAACAACTAGAACGGCCTGACCTAAAAGCAGTTGATCCCGAGGGTATGCAGACAAGAAAGATAGTTAAAGAGATAGCCAAGAAGTGGGGCTATGGTGCTTCATCGTTTACTTGTGCGGATACTCTGTGGGATTTGCGGAACGATAATCCCGGCTCGCAACCCTTTCTATCAAAACTGACATTCAGTCAGGTACAGGACTTAGCCGAAGATATCGAGCATTTGTTGAAAACTGAATGTGAAAGTGCGTTCCGCTTTATGAACAGGGTCCAACAAGCAGTCGATAAGGTACACGCAGACGGTAATTGCGAGTTTATGTTCTGGCGTACTCCTATGGGCTTTGAAGTCTATGACCGCGAGCATCGTTACGATAAGGACTTTCAGAGAGATATTTACGGTGGCGAGAAAGTAGGTGATATAGAACCTAAGATATGGAAACCTAAATTCTTGTCGTGGCAAGACATGAAAGATGCCACTCCTCCGAATCTAGTCCATTCTCTCGACGCTACCCTGCTACAGGGTACTCTGGTATTTGGTCGTTTCTGGGGCCAGAAGGAGGACGGTAATGTTTATATCGTATCCGCTGAGGTTGGAGACGAGCGCAAAGAGAGAGATATCATTCCCTACCCGGTAATTACAGTACATGATGCGTATGCCTGTCATGCGCGAGTTTGTGAGGACTTGAACCAAAAATTGCGAGATAACATGGAAGCCCTATACCGGGATTTAGAACCGTTACAGGCCTTCCTGACTCAGACTGAAGGTGGGCACTTTGATCCAATTCAGCGAGGAGATGATTGGATTAAGACCAATCGGCAAGCCTTCAACTGAAGCAAGCCAAAACGCCTATTTCTAGCCACTTTTAATCTTCCGTCCTAGTGAGGGAATAGTTCCCTCATCCATACCCGTACCTGATGTAGCGCCGCTACACCGCTACGGGAATTTCCAACTATCCAACCGGAGCAGTTGCGCCGGGAGGATTTTTATTGCCCGAAAAACTAGGAGGCAAATATGCCAAAGACGGAAAAACAAAGTACTGCATCGAAACCAACTGCTATCGAGTCGGCCCTACGCAAGAAATATGTTGACGTGCCGTTGGGGCAGAGAGCCGCTTGTGATGGTCTGATTGATTCGGAACCCCAACAGCCAGATCGCTGGTCGATATTAAGACAACGTCGACGATCAGATCTTTTAAGTGGAGGTGACTGATGCTGAAACTGACCAGAAAAGTTCAACAAGCAATTGTGGTGCATCCAAGAGGCGCACCGGATACCACTTTAACTCTTAGGGTGATGGATATTGTTCCAAATGCTGTCTGTTTAGGTTTAGTAGGGGATGGCTATGAAATCCATCGTGCAGAAAAATTTAATGATATGAGGAATGAATCCAATGACGAATTCAGCAGCAAGTAATAACGTAGTACCTATAGGGCCAGAAGAACCTGTCACACGTGACAACGTGACAGATTGGAATGGCACTGAAGCAACCGCCTATAACGTAACGCCTTGTAAAGGTGATGTCAGCTCTAAGATTGTGGATGAAGTAGAAAATCTGATTAAGGCTTATGTGTTCTGCTCAGAACGTGATCGCACCTTAATGACGCTATGGAGTTTTCATGCCAATGTTTTTGGTTGGTTCAGATTTACCCCAAGACTAGGATTTACAGCGGGTACGGAGAATTGTGGAAAGAGCCAAGCCTTAAAGGTCTGTCGCTTTCTTACTAACAATTCATTCTTTCAAGCAGATGCTTCTTCGGCATCCTTCTTCACCTTAACTCAACAGGGCGATAAAGCTGTATTTGTAGATGAGATGCCAGATTTGTTGGGCGGTGATAGAACCAACCTTGTAACTGCGTTAAAGACTGGATGTGAGGAAGGTGGTGTTGCAACAAGAATTGAACTCCATAATGGCAGACGTAGACCCATGATATTTAGCACCCATTCTGCTGTTGCCTTTAGTGGCGTTGGTGTTGATGGAATGTTTGATAGACAGCTTTACAGCCGTACTCTCTGGATTCATATGCAACCAGCTTATAGGGCGGAACAACCTGAACCGTTCTATCAAAATGACAGTGAACCAAATTTCAGGGAAGTTACTAGCAAGATGCTCAAATGGTTGCATGAGAATGAAACCAAAATCAAAGGCTTTGATCGTTCCAATATGCCTGATTATCTTTACAACAGAGACAGAGATAAATGGGAACCACTCTATGCGATTGCTTCCGTAGCAGGAGAGAAGTGGCTTGAGAGGGTGCGTGACATCTCATTGGAAGTCAAAGACGATGAAGTGCTAACAGATGAAACCAAACTTCTAAAGGCAATCCAAGACATCTACCACGACTGGAATGAATACAGCCGTGGAGCAGAGCGTGATACCAAAACCACTCCTGCTGAACTCTGCCGACTGCTTTGTATGTGGGAAGATGAAGATGGATGGAGACCTTATGCGAACTTCAATAAGGTCTACCATGAAGAAGATAAGACCATCAAATCAGAACAACTGACGAAGCGTTTAAGATCATTCAAGTTAAAGACTGAAGGACACCGTTCTAGCATTGATAAGGACAGAACCCGTGGATATCTTTGGAAGGATTTGCTTGATACCGCCGATCGGCACTTGCCTGAAGATTTCAGACACCATGGAGAAGATGTCAGTGAAGATGAAATCAGTCACAGTGTCACCCGTGACAAAGTAGAGGAGGAATATGATGACATCCCCTTCTAGGCTCACCAGACAACAAGCGATTGAGGCTAAATGCAAAGACTGTATCTACGATGAACTGGATGACGGTACATGGCGCCACCAGGTTGGAAGATGTGAGATTACTGACTGCGCCTTATGGGTTTATCGACCTAGACCATATCCAAAGCGTAGTGCTGATTTTCAAGCTGTACAGCCTGAAAATGAGACCAATGACTCTATCCTAAGGGTCTAAGGGCAGGGTTACTGGTAACCCCGCTAAATCACAATACCCACGCTGAAAATGGACTGTGTGAGGGTTACTTTTTGGGTTTACCTATTAATCCAAACAACTGTAGTCCCTGCTTAGTTATTTGCTGTGTTCAGAGTTTACTTTTTGAGGATCACTGGTCTACTTTGTAACCAGTTACTCCTTTACATTGTCATGAGCAACAATGGCTGTAGCGCGCCATTTATTGAGGTTTACTCCTTTACATTTTGAGGTTCACTCATCTACTTCTACAGTGTTG
>DAEN01000003.1 GCA_002495315.1 Thaumarchaeota archaeon UBA141 | reverse complement strand
ATGGTGAGAGTTGGGTATACGATGACGGCTCATCGCGATGTGAAACTAGATGCGACACTGTATCCTCCAGAAACGATACTGGAGATGCTAACATTGCAAGGTGCTAAGGCTCTACTCTCAGATAGAGAGACTGGTTCAATCGAGGTCGGGAAGAAAGCCGATCTCGTACTTTGGGATGTTACGATGCCTGGTTGGACACCTATACTCAATCCCGTCTCAAATCTAATCAACTCTGCCTCAGGGGATAGTGCTCATACAGTGGTCATTAACGGTGATATTGTCATGCGGGACTATAAGATCCAGCACCTTGACGAGACAGCTGTGAGAGAGAAGGGTCAAAAGATTTCTGAGGAAGTTGCAGACCGTTCAGGTACGCGCATACATGCTTCGCCAGTTTGGCCATTAAGCTAAGGGTGCATTACGCAGGTTTATTGAGAGCTTTTCCAGCTATCTTACGTGTGTCTGGGATAATGAAAGTCACGACCAAAGCTATCAAAGCGAAGACCAAGGCCATGCCAACCGCTGCAGCTGGACTGTACGTTTCTGCTAAGAAACCCGCCATAATGCCGGAACTTGAACCGATTGAGGACCCTATCGTAAAGAAGAGACCATAAGCGATTCCTCGTATTCCTATAGTTGTCACTTCTGCAGTGTATGTCATAGCTGCGGGTTGATTGGCATAGTGTAGGATTCCATAGACTGCGACGAAAGTCGCTAAGGCTAGAAGTGGATGCCCTATAATTAGAATGGCAGAGATGCCCGTAACTGTTCCCACAGCTGAAATCTGCAGCATTCTCTTGCTTCCTATTTTATCAGTAGGTTTTCCTCCAACTAATTGACCTAATACTCCGAAAGACAATAAAATAGAGGCCGCCAAGCCAGCGGCTTCAATAGAGAACGCGCGCTCAGCTACGAGGTATATTGGAAAGATGAAATCCATGGCTCTGAAAGTTAAAGCTGCAAACATATCGAACGCAAAGAGGAACCAAAGGGAACGGATCCTTACAGTCTTCCGAAGATCAGCGAAGAAGTTCTTGGTAAGTGCATTGGTTCTGGGCCTAGGACTTACAAACAGGAGCGAAGTTATCATTGCTACAATTCCATAAAGGAGGAAAGCGCTTGACCAACCAAAAGTAAGTGCTACGACTACGGACAGAACGGGTGTTATTATTTGGCCTATGTGGCCCAATGCTCCGTGGGTACCCATTGCTGACGCAGTTCTATCTGAGAAGAGCTTTGAGATGAGACTGTTGGCTGAAGGATGATACAAGCTCCCCCATGCACCTATGAGAAAGAAACCTAGTGCTAGTCCGATCTCGTTGGGCATGAACCAGATTACTAGAGATGAACCTCCAGATAGTCCCATGCTCAATGCAATCATTCGATATTCGCCGAAACGATCTGCTAGTACGCCACCGGCTAGAGCACCAACGCCCCACGTGGCAAAACCTATGGTTGATATGATCCCTAACGTCTGAATAGATATGTCAGTGGTGGCAAGTATTATCGGGATCAGAGGAGGAAAGAGTACTAAGAGAGAATGATTGAGCGAATGTGCCAATCCCATGGCTAAGAGAGTCCCGTGGCGTCGTACCGACATTGGCCGTACCAATTTCCCCTATCTCTATTAACCCCGCGATAGGTCTAACAACCAGAATCTTGATCGTTCATCGACGCAAACAACTCTTAGTTATAGGTTATGGACGAGAAATCTGTACACCCGTGGCCTACGAGATAGCCTATCGAATAGGTCGGGAAATCTCACGCCATGATGCTATCTTGGTAACGGGGGGCTTGGGAGGAGTGATGGAGGGGGCGTCTAAAGGCGCCAAAGACGTAGGTGGTCTGGTGGTGGGAATACTCCCGCAGGACGAAGCATCTTTCGGTAACGACTATCTTGATGTTGTGATCTCCACTGGTATTGGTTACGCCCGGAACTTCATTACGGCCTATTCTTGTGATGCTATAGTGATAGTGGGTGGTGGAATTGGAACTCTTGTTGAAGCCGGTGTGGCCTATATGAAGAGAAAGCCAATTGTTTCGATGTTAGGGAGTGGTGGCGTCGCAGACAAGTTTGCCGGAGAATATCTGGATGAAAGGCGGCTAGTCAGGTTGGAGGGAGAAACTGATCCTGCAAAAGCTATCGAGAAGGCACTTTCACTCGCGAATACTAGAAAGACCAATAGCCCTTGACTTGCATGAACTTATCATAAGGGTTACAGTCGTGTGCAAAACACTTCAAAGAATTAATATGATGTCTAATTATGCAATAGTGAGTTAATCGATTCATGGAGGAAGGAAAACAGCGGATCGTCGTGGGTACTGATCTCATGCGGAAAGGAGCAACCATGCTCCGTGAAGCTTGTCCGCGGTGTGGCGGCCTTCAGGTAAAGTACCAGAAACGGACACTATGCATGAATTGTGGGGATCTTTCTGACGCCGCCACGATGGCAGAGACTAGTACCGTAGACACTCTGACCTCTCTTAAGGACCTTATACTGGTCAAGGTGGACCAGGCTGCAGTTCTATTGCGTAAGGAAACGGATCCCCAACGTCAGAGCGACTTGGCGTCATTACTGCTAAAATATGTCGAGTTAATTGGGCGACTTGAACGACCAGATTCCAAATAGATCGGCTAGTCTACGTAGTAACTTTCTCACAATAATATTGTAATCTTCATAACAGTTGGTCGTGAGTCATTAGAGATAATAACTTAGTTTGATTTGTATTGGCCTAACTCGAAGATGACAAAATTTGAAAGTGTAATAGGTCAAGAAATATTGGAGGTAGATGAGAAAGAGAACGAACTGACTATTATCATACGGGACAACCGGTATCTGTTCATAAAAGTAATTGACGGTAAACTCACAGTAGATTCAGTTCCCGAATAACTATAGTTGAACTCGGTGTATGGGATAATGGACTATTCCGTACACTAGGGTATCTCAGAGATACTTCACAAGCTCGTCTTTGTTGGGCTCCCGTTGAAACCGCGAATGACATTCCTTACAGAGTCGTGTTCCGCCTCCTACTACGAGGAGTTCTTCTTCAGGTGTATCATGAGGAAGCTGCTCCCAACCCGCACACTGGCTCATAGGAATTGACTTGACTCTAAATTATTTAATTATATTTGTGGTGCGATAATTAGAGTGGATTTGCTCAGTTTGACTGGGTAGCTGCATGAAATGGACCTTGTCAGTGGACAAGAAGTCCCAATTGATGAATGGTGGGCGCAATTCTATGCCGGTCGGTACTTCAATTTGCAGCTCAACAGAGAGCTCAATCAACTCATCAAATGAAACAATACCTGTGCTTGAGCTCGGGTAAGCACAAATGGATATTGTCTATTCTTATGTTGATATAGCTACGCGTTCGGCCGGAGGATTCTCGCCTGGAATGAATCCTTGGTACTCTTTGCCGAGTTGTTTTGCATGCTCTTCGACATCTGCTCGGATCTTTCCATAGCCTCTGGTGGGTAGATGTTTCAAAGCGACTCCCTTGATTTGTTCCAAGCTGTCAATTGCCTGGTTCACCATGAATGTCTCTAGATCTTGGCAGATCTTTTCTACTTCATTCGGCCCTCGATAGATTGCGGTGCATACGGCGCCTACGTCTGAACCTAACATGATGCATTTTACGATATCTTCTGCAGTCTGAATACCTCCAGATGGAAGCATAGCTTTGTCCTTGCACAGTCGCGCGATATCTGCTATCATTCTGAAAGTTAGATACTTGAATGCTCTTCCCTCGACTTTCGCATAAATCTGTTTACCCGAGTAAAGATCAATATCCAAGACTGGAGCTGAACCCATGAATGAGAATCCATCTACCCAACGGCCGTAGGTTTGAGGAATGATGTCTGGATTCTTGGTAAGCCAGTTTCCTACCAGTGTTTTTGGTATCAACGGTATATCTATGGAATCGCGTATAACTTTCAATAATTCGTCGAGGCGTTCCGGGCTCTCCGACCAATAGTTGCCTAATCTCTCATATCCCTTGCCCGGGTATTGTAGTGACCGGAAGGCTGATGCAGAAGGACACACCAGGTCCATGTGGATTGCAGCAGCACCTGCTTTTTCGAATTCTCGCGCTATGATTGTGGCTTCATCGGCAC
This sequence comes from Thaumarchaeota archaeon UBA141, assembly GCA_002495315.1. Taxonomy (GTDB): domain Archaea; phylum Thermoproteota; class Nitrososphaeria; order Nitrososphaerales; family UBA141; genus UBA141. The sequence goes on along the minus strand of DAEN01000003.1, from coordinate 5,252 downwards.
TACGTGGAGAAAAACTTCCCACGATATATGAGCCATGTTGATCAGCATATGGCTTTACTTCTTTTATGAATTCAGTCATCTTCTTGTGTCCAGGGTTCTGAAGCGCCTCCGTACCATCAAGAGTATACATGTTGTCGTCGTATACCCAATAACAACGTGGCTGAGGTGTAGCATCCCACTGTCGAGGCCAACCTCCAAGAGGGTCCCACGTAGTTGATTTCGTGACTACCGCAGAGCAGCCCATCTTGATCAGACGTTTCATCCCCCATGGAGAAACACTATAGCCTGCGGATTCGGCTACGACTGGGTTCTTCAGATCAAGACCTATCCATTTCACGCTAAGATCTGCAAAAAGCTCCATCTACGTTTTTTTTTGGACGTCGTATGACTATTAAGTTTTCTGTGGAAAATGATTAGAAAAGTTCGCACCAGTATTTAGTCTATGGCATGCGATAGCCATTATAACTTCTGCATTTAACTACTCTAGCAATGACAGTTGATCTTGTTATCAAGAATTGTAACATTGTTTCGCCAGAAGGAGTCTTCCATGGAGGGATCGCTATAGACGGAGGAAAAATTGTAGCTATGGCTTCTAACTCAAACTTGCCGTTTGCATCGCGTACTATAGATGCACACGACCATTATGCATTCCCCGGTATAATTGATCCTCATACCCATCCAGGGAAGCGAGACTTTGCTACCGATATCAAAAACGAATCCCTTGCTGCATTGGTGGGTGGAGTTACTACAATGGGAGCTATCATCAAGAGCTCGCGGATGGGTGTGGGTTGGAGTGACGCGCCGCCAACATCAGTCTCATACAAACAGACGTTTCCAGCGGCTGAGAGCGCTGTAACTAGCTCAGCAGGGATTGATGTATACTTCAACTTCGGGATAGTTAATGACGAACAAGCAAATGAGATCCCGTTTTATGTAAAAGAATACGGTGTAACTTCTTTCAAGTTCTATCTGGGATATATGGGTGGGGACAGAGCAAGTCAACGAGCAGGTCTGGGAAACTTCTCCTCGCGCTTAGGTTTTCCAGACGGCTTTGATGATGGTACTGTTTATCTTGGGTTTGAAAATATAGCAAAGGCTGGGCCTCCTTGCATTGCTCACATCCACGCTGAAAATATGGAGATCGTACGGATATTTTTCGAGCGGGCTGCAACTCAGGGAAATGCCGACCTGGCCATGTGGAATGCAAGATCCCCTGGTTTCTGTGAAGCTCACCATATCCGCTCTTACGCTCAGCTGGCCCAGCTCACGGGGTGTCCACTCTATGTTGTTCACCTTAGTACCACCGACGGTCTCGATGAAGTAATTCGCGCGAGGCGCGAGGGCGTGAATATTACAGCGGAAACCGGACCACAGTGGCTCATTATCGATGAAATGGATGATCCGCCAGGCTTTTGGGGAAAGGTAAATCCTCCAATCCGTGACCGAGCGACCCATGAAAAACTATGGGTGGGTCTCCGCGACGGTGATATCTCTTGCACTGGAACTGACCATGTCCCAAACATGAAGGAGCAGTGTCATGGGCCTGAACTGATGACTGAGGGCAAAGCAAGCTACAAGGGTACTGGTGGTGTGGGGATGCAGACAATGTTTCCAGCTCTGTTAAGTGAGGGGGTCCGTAAAGGGCGAATCAGCCTCGCAAGGATAGTTGAGACTTGTTGCCAGAACAATGCTTTTGCAGCAGGTCTGTTTCCAAAGAAGGGTGCAATAACTCCTGGAGCTGATGCAGATTTAGTTATTGTAGACATGAAACTGACAAAAAAAGTCACTCCTGAAGTTATCCATTCTCCTCTAAACGCGTTCTTTGAAGGAAGGGAGCTGACTGGTTGGCCGGTTATGACTTTTCTACATGGCGAGCTGGGATTTGAAGATGGTGAGATACTAGCCAAACCGGGAGCTGGCAAATATTTGCGTCGAATTGCGGGTTCTCAATGCTATCCGATGTAATGTTTTCTATACCTGGAAACTGTGATTCTGTCTCATCTTTGTTAGGGGATTGTTCCTATGGAACACGGAAGACTTATAGAGTAACCAATGCTCCATTGGGTGACTCGATAGATTGCCCGGGGTCTCTATTAAAGGGCTCAACAAAACGTTTGGAGATGTAAACGCGGTTAAGGATGTCTCTCTAGAAATTAAGGATGGATCTCTAGTCACTCTGCTAGGTCCAAGTGGATGTGGAAAGACTACTACACTTCGTTGTGTGGCAGGCCTGGAAGATCCAACTGAGGGTGAAATTTCTATCGGAGACGACGTAGTGTATGCCTCTGCGGCCAAGAAGAATATGCCTCCAGAGAAGCGGCAAATTGGAATGGTCTTTCAATCATATGCTATATGGCCACATATGACCGTCTTTGATAATATCGCTTTTCCTCTAAAGATCAGACATGCTACTAAACAAGCAATTAAGGACGGTGTAAATAGGGCTCTGACCACTGTGAGGCTTGAAGGCCTTGGGAGCAGACCTGCAACAGACTTGAGCGGAGGACAGCAACAAAGGGTTGCGCTTGCGCGGGCACTGGTGCATGATCCTCGACTTCTCCTACTCGACGAACCGCTGAGCAATCTCGATGCAAGTCTTCGGGAACATATGAGGGTTGAACTCAAAGAGTTACAAAAGAGGTTGAAAATTACTAGTATCTACGTGACCCATGATCAGCTTGAGGCTATGTCCATATCTGACGCAGTAGCAGTTTTAGATAAGGGAGAAATTGTTTCATTAGGACAACCACGGGATATCTATGACAGACCGACGAATAAGTTCGTAGCATCATTTGTTGGTCGTACCAACTTCATAGAATCAAAGATCGTTAGTAAGGGCAAGGACAATTGCAAGCTAGATTCTAAGATAGGTTTGATTGATAGCCAATCAAAGGCAGAAGGCTTCAAACAAGGTGAAACTGTGCTTTGTGCTATCAAGCCTGAAAACCTACACCTTCACACTAAGCAACCAAGTTCAAAGACGAACGTATTCGATGCCACTGTAGAATACGCCTCCTTCCTTGGAGGCTATTCGGAGGTCATAGTTTCCGTTGGAAGTGAAACTATCAGAATTCATGGGAAATCCGAAGACCTGAACGTAGAGAATGGGAAGAAAGTTATTCTCGAACTTCCTGCTCATCAATGTGTCGTCATTAAGAAGTCAAGCTAGAATACGCTCCCACCTATCCATCAATAATACTACGCGTATTTCCTCCGAGAAACCTCTCTTCTAAAACAAGGTACGATAATCTAGCAGTACGTCTTTGATCTATTGGAATTGGTGATAATGAGCAGTTTTCAATTGCTTTCTGTAACTTGAGTGGATCGAGATCGTGGAGTCAAGAACTTTTGGCTTGAAGTACCTGGATATTCAAACCTGATAATAAGAAAATGCATCCGCACTTAAATATATTTGACATCACCGAGAAACCATGCAGGCTTCGACTAGACGAGTAAAATCAATTTATTCTGTTATCGCCTCTCCAAACAGAATTGAAATTCTCCGCATCTTGCATACCGAAGGTCCGCTTACCTATTCTGAACTGAAGTCTTTGGCTGGCTTCAAGTCCAAAAAGGAATCTGGAAAGTTCGCTTACCATCTCAGAAAGCTGGTAAGGCAGGCTCTTATCTCGCTTAATAGGTCAGAGAGGAAGTATATAGTGACCAATCTTGGTCGGCTAATCCTGAACCTGACTAGACAAATAGAGGAACAAGCTGTCATAGAGAGTGGAAAGCTCTATGTTCGAACCTCCCGTCAGACTATGGAAGAATTTAGTGCGGATAAGATACTACAATCAATGGTTCGCGAGGCTGGTATGCCTGTTGAGTTAGCCCAAAAGATAACGAGTGAGACTGAGGCTAGACTCTACAAGTTTCAAACTACGTACCTCACTGCACCACTAATTCGAGAAATGGTGAATGCCCTTCTGATAGAACACGGTCTTGATGAATATCGACATCGTCTAACGCGTTTGGGTCTACCAGTATATGATATCACTGAGCTGGTAAACGGCGCTAGCGGCACCCAAGAAAGTGTACAATCCGTTCTTATGAAAACTTCACATGCTGTCTTCTCTGAATACTTGATGCTGGCACAGCTCCCTAGAGATGTTGCTGATGCTCATCTTGCTGGGGATATTCACATTTCTAATGGGGGATGCTGGGGATTGGTTCCGGACACTGTTTTCTATGATCTAGACGTCCTTGCAGATCGTGGTCTCAGCTTTGGTCACCGTCTGATGTCGAACCCACGCTGCCTTCCACCGGATTCATTAGCATCTGCGTGCTCGGCGCTGGTAACTGTTGGGGTGTTACTCAGCCGTGAGGCTTCAGCTGAAGTATGTCTGTGCGGATTTCCTCAGTATATTGGAAATTATGCGGCCGGAAAAACCGTTGAAGAGCTCCGTGGTCCTATACTTGCAGGACTTCAACTTATTTCTTCAGCTATCAGCGCTGGCTATGGAACCCCAACTGTCACATTGGATTTGAATTTCTCTTCAGACAATGGGCTAGAGGAAACTCTAGGAAACCGGATCCGAGAGGCTAGCCTTCTAGCCTATTCTGAGTACGTGGCGGCAACGCCAATCCCTCGCTTTAACATAGTTACATCTCTGCCAGATGGAACAGATGGCGACGGAATTATGACAAATCTAGCTCGGGCTATTCATCTGGGAGGTATGATCAGTGTAACTGGGGGGGATTCTAATGGTACTGCATTTAGCGGTGTGAGACGCGAAGAGAATAGAAGAGGGAGAGTGGACTGTACAGGTGTATTACACTCTTTATCATTAAATCTACCTCGTCTGGCTTACGAGTCTAATCGCGACGAGACGTATTTTCGAGCTAAACTGGCGTTACTGCTACAAGTTTGCCGCAACGCCGTGGACACGAGACGTCGACTAATTCATGAAATGGTACGAAAAGGGCTTCTTCCTGTAACAGGCCAGAGTCCGGGGACAGATCCTTCTACCTATCTTCAATCTGCACTGAACCTGACTGGCTTGGGTGAAGCTATGACACATCTGATAGGTGACAAGGCTTCGCGCGAGACAAGGATGAACATGGCGGAGAAGATTCTTGATACTGCTACGAAGATGGCACAGGAAGGAACTGGAATGGTTGTACTAAATGATGATTCTGCTGCGCGCTTCACAGCTATTGATTCTGAAAAATACGGAAAAGGCGCAACTTCTTCGGTACGCAATAGATATGGCCAAACACTGGTCATAGAACCTGTTGAACTTCAAGATAAT
>DAEN01000004.1 GCA_002495315.1 Thaumarchaeota archaeon UBA141 | reverse complement strand
GAATACTCTAACCTACGCAATAGGCTCTTCCGTTATGACTGTTGCCATTGCTACTGGTTTTGCTTGGATCGTCAATAGAACCAACACACCAGGCCGCCGACTCCTCGATATCGTACCGCTTCTGGGTTTCATGTTCCCCTCTATGATGAACGATTTTGCCTGGATCTTCCTGCTCGGTCCCAATGCAGGTGTCATCAATCTCTACGCTGTACAATACCTGGGTTGGTTACTTGGGCCTGGACCATATTTCAACATCTTCTCTGTCTGGGGCATGATCTGGAGCCAGGGGCTTGCTCTCGTCCCTGTAGCCTATCTTCTCCTCTCTGGAGCTTTCGCCACGATGGACCCCTCCATGGAGGAAGCGGCACGTATTTCCGGGGCCAATGGTAAGCGAACAATGGTCAAAATAACTTTTCCTCTCCTAAAGCCAGCCATTATAGCTACAGGCTCCCTCATGTTCATAGGGGGAATCCACTCCTTCGAAACGCCTGTCTTTCTGGGCATGCCTGGCGGCGTCTGGGTTTACATGAGCGCCGTCTACGATTCCATGCGCCTGAATCTTCCCCCGATGTACGGTTTAGCAGCAGCTCAGTCGGTCGTCTTTCTAGCACTGAGTGCAATAGTCGTTGGTCTTTATCTAAGGGCTACTCATAGGTTACGCGCCTTCGTAGTCGTAACCGGAAAGGGTTACCGCCCGAAACCGATCGACCTTGGGAAATGGCGCTATGTAGCCTTAGGCGCGGCTATGCTATACGTGGCCGTGGCCCTGGGGTTACCCGTCACCATCATGACGATTATCTCTTTTGTTCCTTATTGGTCCGCCAGCATCATAGCGGTTGGAGGCAGTCCAGTTACAAAATTCACCATCGACCATTACCTCACGGCGTTCGATACCCCCATGATCATTGATGGTGCATGGACGAGCGTCAAGCTCGGGGTAATGACCGCGTCACTCTCGATCTTTGTATCGTCAATCATAGCTTACATCTCCGTCAAGAGCCAACTACGTGGAAAGAGAGTAATGGAAGTAGTCAGTACCCTACCCATAGTCTATCCTAGCATGGTCTTCTCCCTTGCTCTCCTCTGGACTTTCATATCAATACCCACGGGACTCCCTGGAACCATTTGGATCCTGGTCCTGGCTTATCTAATCATTTTCCTCCCCTTCTCTGTTAGGACTATGACCAATTCGCTCATTCAGATTCACAGTGAGCTAGAAGAAGCAGCGAGAACTTCCGGAGCGCCTTGGCTTTCTGCTTTCATGAGAATAACAATGCCGTTACTAAAGCACGCATTAGTCAACACCTTCATCTTTGTCTTCATTCAATCTTATCGTCAGCTGGGAGCTGCTGTCCTACTAGTAGCCCCAGGTACAATCGTCTTCCCGGTCATTATCATGAACTTCTGGACCTCATCGGGACACCTTGGTCTCACTGCAGCTGCCGTCATCCTTTACGGGTCGGTGTTGATGATCGTAGTGATGGTAGCTCGGTATGTCTTTAAGGCAAAGATTGGCATGTAGCATAGGCAATCTACGAAAAGTCCCTTATCAGGGTCCTTTCCTCTGACTTGACAGAAATCACAGGACATGCGTTCAGTAGATAGCGCTGTCAGTGCTAACCAAACAGCTTAATGCAGTCTTAGTGCCGAGAACAACTTTGGACAAAAATCAAGGATTCCGCTGCTTTATAGAATATAATGGATACCCTATCATGGAATAAGATGCCAAGTTTAAATTCTAAGCCAGATATGGAAGGCTGTAAGAGTCCTGTGAAGAGATCGCCGATGAGTGTACTTTCGATCTCGGAATTTCGATCAGATTTTATTCGTTCCAGCTCAAGTTTCTTATTATCTATTCTGATGTAAGCGTTGGAGAAATACAATCGATACCTCGAAATATTGTCTTTCTAGGAATTAGAGGTACAAATTGGTAAATCAAACGCGATCTCGAGACCCGGTGGTAATCTTTGGCCTATCTACGGAGGGTTACTCCGTAGGCAAGGCCCTTTCTTCACAGGGATTTTCTACCATGATCATAGACGAAAATCTTCAGATGGCTACTGATATGCAAAGTCCTCAAATCTCCACATATCACAACGTAGCTTCACTTCTTGAAGACGAGCCTCTTATGGCATTAATACCAATGAAGGAAGCTATCTCCAAAGCCAGTAGCGTTTTCTTTGCTCCGAAGATCAGGAAAAGCGGAGAAGAAGGTAAAGCGGAGTTATCCTCTCGTCTAAAGGATGTTGCTAAACATATCTCTACTGGGACTATTTTCTTCTTCCTTCCAGCAGTTGGAATTGGTGAAAGCGAAGCAAATGTGGCGCTTATCGAAAAAGTAAGTGGACTCAAAATAATGGAGGACTTTCACTATGCCTATGCACCTTTTTTTCCGGGAGAAACTAGACCATCAGTATTTGGATCTAGCCTTCAAACATTTGATAAATCAAAGAAGTCGTTGCTGGGGCTAGTGGGCGTTAATACCTCAGAAGTATGTTCCGTTGCAATAGCGGAGCAGTATTATGCCAAATTAGTCACACAGAGGCTGAGCCATATTGCGGCTGAGTTGGAGGCCTATAAGAGGATAAATGATCCATATGAGAGAATGAAATTCAAAAAGCTCGCAGATTATTCAGATACATATCCTGACGACTTCGCTAACGGTCTACACGATCTTCGTGTATTTGCTACATCTCTTGATAGTGGTGAACCATTGTTGCATATAATATCTGGTGTAACTCGGTGTCTGGAAGACTATGTCCGGTATTTAGTAGGTACAATAAGGGACGTTATAAAGACGAATGAGCTTAGAGCCAGTAAGACTCGAGTGATTCTTGCTTGGTCGATTGATCGATATTCCATGAGAGGAGAGAAGATGAATATGCAGGAGAACATCCTCCACCGACTGCGCGATTTAGTGAACGACGTGACGGTTATCCAAGCTGTACAAGATAGGAATGAGCAATCAAGTAAGTTTGCTGGCCAGATCTTTTCAGAAAATAAAGGAACGGTGATCATCTCATGCTCAGTGAATGATCAGCGCTCTATTGATCATATGATGCCCACTGCCAACGCTAAAATTGATACAATTGTCGTGAAGGGAAATCTACTTTGTGAAGTATCTGACTAGAACACAGGTAGCTATTGCAGATGTTGCAATATATTCAAAATCGTAGCTGTTTGCCTTGGTGAAACTAGGGATCGTTGGAGTCGGAGGGTGGGGTAAGAATTATCTCCGCGTCCTACAGGAACTTGGCATTCTTCAGGCATTTTGCGATATCGATCCGGATAGGGTCCAAACGTATCAGGAGAAATATCACACAAGAGGATACAATTCTATAGGAGAAATGCTTGATTCCGAAGCTATAGATGGAATTATCGTCTGTACTCCTCCTTCTTTACACTATGAAGTTGCGAAGGAAGCTATTCTGAGAGGTAAGCATACATTAGTAGAAAAACCCTTGACCACTTCGGCTGTGGAAGCTAGAGAACTATTAGAACTGGCAGCACGAATGAATGTTATTCTTACTGTTGGATTCATTGAGCGGTTCAATCCTGCAGTCAGTGGAGCAAAACAAATTCTTGATTCGGGCCAGTTGGGTAAGCCAATCCTTCTAGAATTTCACCGGGAAAATAGAATGACAAGTGTTAGACACAATATTGGTATTGTTCCAGATGCTTCTGTTCACGATATAGACACTGCCTGCTGGCTTTTCGGTAGTAAACCCTCTATGGTCTTTGCAAGGACTAGCAGTGTAGGTGGAGAACAAGAAAATGTTGTGACAATGATTCTTGGTTTCCAGGGAGAAAGAAACGCGTTCATAGCTACAAACTGGGTTACTCCTAAGAAAGTGAGAAAACTTAGTATAGTTTGCACAGAAGGAATTATTGACCTCGATTTCCTGTCACAACAGATCGAGATCTCCGATAGTAACGGGAGTAGAGTGTTGGGTCTCGGTTGGCAGGAACCCTTGATGCTGGAGATGAAAAGCTTTGTAGAGGTGATCGAGAGAGGTCGACCTTTAGTAGTGACGGGAAAAGATGGCGTGAACGCAACAAGAATAGTAGAAGCCGTTCTGATATCGAGCCGTACAGGATCGCCAATATATCTTGATCTATGACTTTGTCTTATGAAAAGGAGAAGAAAACTAGCAATGAGAAAGTCCCTAATTGTTGTGAAGTTTGGGGGAAGTGCTCTAGGAGTTAATGGAGCAGGTATCCCTCGTATCATCAGGAGGATCCGGGCTATTAGAAGGAGTACTAATGCCGGCCCTGTTATTGTAGTATCTGCTCCCAGAACGATCTATGAAGGAAATGAGGTCTCATTAACGGATGTGGCCACTGATATTGGTGAGAACTATGCTTCTCTTAATCCAGTTCCACTGGATCCAATTATTGATCCCTATCAAGAGATCATTGAGACATTTATCAAAAAACCTTGGAAAGTTCTCATGAAAGAGGTACTAGACTCGCATGTTCAGAAGGTCAAACACGCTCTCAACCAGGCCATGGAAAACCGCAGATTTGTTGATGTAAATCGAGCTCGTGTATTGGCATATTCAGGTGAGCTAACTGCTATAGCTGCGTTAGATTACGCTATGCGCAGTAGTGATCTTCCTGGAGAACATATTGTCTTTGAAAATTGGCCTATAGTCACTGATAGAAACTTTGAGAATGCTAACTTCCTCCTGGACGAGTCAAGAAAACGATCCGAGTCCATTAGTATGTGTCTAGAGGAGGGCAAGCTCCCAGTGATGGGAGGATACATAGGCGTAACTAATGAGGGGCTTGAGACGACGTTTGAGCGAGGTGGCTCTGACAGAACTGCAGCAGACCTCGGAATTCTCCTGAATCAAGACTATCGAGTGAGCATAGATTTTGAGAAAGAAGACGTAGTGCTAAGTGCGGATCCTAACGTCGTTTCGAAGGGTCTAGAACCAGTATTGGGAATGTCTTACAATGAAGTAGATATCGCAGGGCGATTTGGTATGAAAATCGTTGACCCTGCAGCTGTCCGAGATCTTATCGAGGCTGATTGTAACCTTCCTATTCTAGTCACTGACATGAAGAATGCTCACCGCGTCACACGAATAATTAGGAACAACAAGAAGATTTCAACAATAACAGTAAAGATCGCTACTGGAAAGCGCGATTGCGCGATTCTAGAGCTAGACAAGTCGAAGAGAACCTCTTTAGAAGAATTCCTCAGAAATGTCCGGCGCTATCAGGACTTTATTGAGCTTCGTCCTTATCAGAAAGGAAAGGCAGATCGAGCCCGTCTTTTGTTCCTTGATGGGCCTTATGTTAGGCGACATGAGGCTGACCTTACTGCCTTTGATACGGAGTCGAGCATAAGATATGGTCTTGCTGCTATTACTTTAGTGGGAGATGATATGAAAGCTAAGCCAGGGATCGCCGCCGGAACATTCGGAGCGTTGTTTAGAGAAGGGATCAATATTGAAGACGGTGATATACAACAACCCACTTCAAGCATCCTGTTGGTAGTAAAAGACGCGTATGTTGACGGCGCCCTGCGAGCTATCCATGAACATAGGAATGACATGAATAGTCAAATCAAAAGAGACAGACCAAGCGCTAAATAGGTTCAGGAACAGGCGGCAACTATTGAAGAAGAAACTACTCGACATCCTAGCATGTCCTATAGACAAACAATATCCATTGGAATTGGTAGAGTTGGATGTCCGTGGGGAGGTAGTGGTAAATGGTGTCCTCTTGTGTTCCAAATGCAGCAGATTTTATCCTATCATTGACGAAATTCCAATAATGTTGCCGGACGAGCTCCGTAACAAGGCAGACGATCTTTCATTCTTGGAGAAGTGGGTAACATTACTCCCAAAAAGAATATCGTATGATGGAAGGCCCGTCAACCTAAAGAAGAGACTCAGTCAAGCCTGAGCTGGGTTTGCAAATTCTGCTGTTCCGTCCTATCCTATCTCCAAAACACTAGAAGGTACACTGGACTACTGCCGCAAGCAAATACCATTTGGGAAAGTGGAAGAACTTTCCATTTGAATCTACACGGCTGTGGATGTTGGTAATCCTGGCCCTGACTTTACTCTTTCTGATCACGAAAGGAAGGCGAGAAATCTTTCTGAGCTTCGAGGTATGATAGACCTAGTAATCTCTGATCCAAGAGATAGCTATATAATAACCCTGCAGAAAAGGTAATACGAAGAAGCATTGAAGATCCAAGAGCTCCGAGATCAGATGCGAAAGGTAGATGCAGAAGGTACAATATCAGAAAAGTCGGAGACCCGCAACGTCAACCTTAGGACAGGTGGGACAGCTCGCGTTTGTGACTGTACACTGCAAGATGATACAGGTACGATCAAGCTATCCCTCTGGGATGACCAGATCGATTCTGTAAGTGTTGGACAGCAAGTGAAGGTAGAGAATGGTTACACGAACAGCTTCCGCGGGGAAGTAC
>DAEN01000032.1 GCA_002495315.1 Thaumarchaeota archaeon UBA141 | reverse complement strand
CAAGTATCTTCGAGGCATATTGTAGACGATCGCTGATGAGTGAAGGCGACTCCACTTCATCTACATGAACATCGACTACACCAAGCCCAATCTCGCGCTTGTCACTGTATTCTCGAAAAAGCTTCAGAGCAGCATAACCCTTCCTCCGGTCATCTGAGACCCCTTTCTTTGTATTATCACGGTTTGCGAATTCCAAGGCAAATTGTGAAACTTTCATCTCCAATATTGATGGGAATAATGAACGATAATCATCCCCACTGTAACATATGTGCACACCAAAAGAAGACGCAATTCCAGAGACAGCTGCATTGATACCTTCCACGAACATATCCATCTCTTGTGGGTGAGTAGTGGCCGCAGGCTCATCTATCTGTATCCTCTCCGCACCAGCTTTGACCAAGTCTATCAGTTGAGGCCTGATTACTTCCCTAGCCAGAGCTAGAACGAATTCTCGTTTGTCAGAATAGGTTTCATTGAAGGACCAATCAGCCAGCGTGTATGGTCCAGTAATAGGAATCTTGATCATTCCTGGAGTGTGTTTCTTTACGAAGAGAAATTCGTCCAGATGGTACGCTCCGTCATACGTCACATTCCTGATGCAACTAGCCTTTCTGAAGTATTTGTTGTCCCAAGAACGAACGTGACCTACAAAATTGAAACCACCCATCCGCCGAATAGCGTATTCATACATCTCTACTCTGCGAGCCTCGCCATCGTAGACAATATCCAGTCCCGCATCTTGCAACTGGTAAAGATTGAGGAGAACTGCGTCATCTCGTGTCTGATCCTTATCAGCCGGACTTGACTTACTGTCGCGAAGAGTTCTGACAAGCCACGTAGGTTTCTTCAGGCTCCCGATTTCTTGAGTCAAGAAGATTTTATCAGCCATGTTCGTCCCCTTCGATAATTCCAGCAGCCTTCACTAAACGACTAACCTTTTTGTTAGCGAATTCCTGTGGTAGAAACTCCAGATCGGCACTAGGAACCAGATGAAGTCCCTTAGGTTCCAGTAACTCCTGGGCTAGCCGTCCCTCCGAAGCAATTTGTTTGGAGTCCTCTAAATGTGTACTCCGGGCGTCAACAAGACCAGCAGCCAGGATCTTGTCGAATCCCGAATCCTTTAGAGAAGTGAGTTTCGTCGTTGTAAAATCAATTCCAATACCATCAACCTTGAAATCAAGTAAATCCCGAATAATCGGTGAAACGTCGTCAAAGAACAAGTGTAATAACGTATTCGAAGGGAAAGCCTTCGAGATAATTTCTGTAGCTTCGCCTATCCTCTTGAGAAGTCCATGGTCGCGGACTTTTGCGACCGACGGTCCGTTCAGCTGAAGAATGGAGAATCCTGAAGAATGCAGAGTACGTGCTTCTTGTGCCAAAACTTCGGCCAAGTCAAACATAAGATCCTCTTTTTTTCCGTAGAATCTATCTTCACAGCAGTCAGCAAACGTAAATGGATCGGGTAGAGTCACCTTCTTGGTTGCATGTCGAGAAAGTAGATCCGTGTCAAGATGGTGCAAGGCAATATTTCCATTGCCAGTTATCTTCGAAATTACCATTGGTTGTCTATAGAAAGTATTGTTTCCATAGTAACGTGCGAGAGCCCCCTTCGTCAAACCCCCTAATTCCTCCGTGAAGGGTCGAAAGATATCATCCCAATTGGACAAAGGATCAACTAGGTGGCTAATCCCGACTTTCTCCTGGAAGGCTATGATTCTCTCCTTTTCTTCGCGGTATCGCGCTGGTAGATCAGGTGGAAGACGACGTGTCGTCTGGACTAGACTCTCTGAACGAGAGTAAATGCCACCAAAAGAAGCTTCGACGTTCACTAAATCACCCGTGAGTCGCTCTGTATTTTATGGAGGAGGCTGAGCCCTTCATCAAAACTGTTTGGCGAAGTGACAAGAACTTCGGAACATGAACTGCGAAGAGAATGGACGAAGTCAGAGAGATGCTCCGAGTAATAGCTCCAGTCGAGATTCATCAGAGCTGCAGATCTCATATTCTTTGCAGAGGGAACTAGAACCGTTGCTATTAGAGAGAACCCCCTAGAATGCAAGTTATCATGGAGCTTCGACGTAGATTCCAGGTCCTCGACTGGCTGAGTTATCAGGCCATCAGGTTCTGCCCTTAGTTTTTGTTCAAGGTTACGCTCCGCAGGTTTGCAAGAAGTTCCCAAATACAAACGGAGCCCCGCTTTCGCAATACCCAAGTCTCTCAGAGTCGAAAGTACTTCACTTGGTTTTTGTGTAACCGGTTCACCGTACCGCGGGACATCTCCACGGAGTAACAAAATTCCTTCGAGGTTGGCCAATACAGCATCACCGGCCATCTGGATAATACCATTGAGGCTGTGATCACTAACGCGGAAATTGCAACGTACCTTCACAGATCCTTCTAGAGAGCGAACTAAATGGTAGGCCGTATTGATGCTCGAAAGTCTAGGTTCACCCAAGACAGAATCTGTCAATTGTATACACTCTGCAAATCCTGAAACCTTTCTAGCTCTCCCCAACATGAGATCAAGGTTGTCTTTTAACTGGCCAATTCCGGTCGCTTCTCTCTGGAAGATCCTCGGTGGATTTAGTTCGTAGGAAAGTCCAGGGATCAACCGTATCCGCTAACCTTGTATTCATTCCTGTCTAACCCAATATAACCGTTCTTGAAAACAAATTCAGGCATGATTATACGGCCGATTTCTATTTGCACGAGATTCTAGTCTATCCAGAGACTATCAAAGGAAAGGATTCCGAGATTCTAGAGAGATTTGTCAGTCCAACTGTACCCGGTTATGCACGTCAACTAGCGATTGGTCGATTTTTATTGCAGTTGTTGGGCAGACACTCACGCACGCCATGCAAAAGATGCAATCCGCCTCTCGAATAGGGTCAGATTTGTCAGTGTAGTCGAGCCTGTCGTCCTGGCCCGCCTTTCCGGGATTCTTTTCCCATTCAAATACCGCTACAGGACATACGGGTAAGCAAGCACCGTCGGCTACGCAATCGTCGAAATCAACCGCGACATAAGTTCCATGTATTCCGCGTGGCTCAAGTGTGATCCCAGACTTCTCATGGGCGTCCACTACCTCTTGGTTCTTCGTGACCTCGCCTTCTTTACCTGGACCCCAAACATAATGGTCGACGTGCTTTTCTGCAGCCTTAAGAGTCTGATAGAAGTTATCATCGATCGGCATGTGTTCTATTCCTAATTGTTCAACGCATATTTAAAAAACTAGCTATATATAGTAATTCGAATTCTCTCTAATAAAGATGCCAATTTTTCAGTAGATCACTCATATAGCTTATTTTTTTCAGTATAGAGCTAAGATTCGCCCACAACATTCAAATTAACCTAAACCATTTCAATCAGTTACGTTGTCGATTAGAATGGAGATCGTCATGGGTTAGGGAGCGACACCACACTTTACTTTTTCAGCAAACCAGCATGCAGAATAATGATTGTCGTCGATCTTAATTGGCGGTGGCTCCTCTACTCGACATTGTTCCCCCGCATATGGACAACGAGGATGGAATCGACAACCGGAGGGAACTTCTAAAGCAGAAGGAATTTCACCTTTGATCGGCAAGTCTATGATCCGGGAGCGATTAGCAGGTTCTGGATCTGGAACAGCTGCAATCAGTGCTAACGTATATGGGTGAGCCGGCGATTGAATAACATCAGCCGTGAGGCCTTCTTCCACCAGCTTTCCCAGATACATGACCACCAAACGATCACAAATCTGTCTTGCAGCAGATAGATCGTGCGTGGCGAATAACATCGAAATACGTCTCTTCCGCCTTTCCTCTAGTAATAGCTCAAGAATCTGAGCGCGAATCGCCACATCCAGCATAGATACGGGTTCATCGGCAATAACCATGCGAGGATCAAGGACTAGAGCTCTGGCTATTCCCAACCGCTGCCTCTGTCCTCCGCTCAACGTGTGTGGGTAACGATCAAGGAACTCAGACACAGGCGTCAATCTTGTCTCCTCTAGTATCTCTTCAATCAAGCCTCTACGTTCTTTCTCAGCAACTCCATGGACAGAAAGTGGTTCCTCCAAGATTCCCCTGACAGTAAATCGTGGATCAAATGAACTGAAAGGATCCTGGAAGATGAGCGAGACTTGACTACGGTAGAACTTTATCGATTCGCCTTGAAGTTTTTCAACATGAAGAACCTCAATAGAACCATGTTCCGTGGAGTCTGGATATGCAACTAAAGTTGTTGAAGGCTGGACTGTCCCGGAACGATAGAGTATCTCTCCACCAGAAGGCTTCAGTAGTCCTGCGATCAGTCTAACAACAGTACTCTTTCCACAACTCGATTCTCCTACAAGGCCCAAGATCTCCTCTCTCTGAATAGTCAAATTCACCCCATCCACTGCGCGTATCGGAATGGGAGGACGTTTTAGCTGACTCAATAGACCTCGTCGACCGTAAAAGTAGCGCGTGAGATCAACCGTTCGTAAAGCGAATTCTCGTTCAGGTATGATTGGAAGAGCTGCCACCTCTTGGTGAGGAGTCACCAGATCTTCTCCTCTGAGCGATGGCAAGCTACTTGATGAGACGATCCAAAAAGGGTCAGTTGAGGATCCTCGTCAATACACTTTGATTGAACGTATGGACAACGTGGATTGAACCTGCAGCCATTTGGAGGACTCTGAAGGTTTGGTGGTTGGCCGGAAATGTAAGATAGAACATTTGGTCCACTGAGTCGCTGAACGCTCCTGAGCAACAAATGGGTATATGGATGCTTGGGGGCACCATATAGCTCAGTCAAGCGCCCATACTCAACAAATCTCCCGGCATACATCACTGCTACGAAGTCACTCAGCTCTGCGACTAGACCTAGATCGTGAGTTATGAGGATAAGAGTTAATCCAAGGGTTCTCTGAAGATCCTTCAACAGGTTGGTTATCTGGGCCTGAACTATGACATCTAGCGAGCTTGTTGGCTCATCTGCTATCAGAATATCCGGATCAAGCATTAGAGCCATAGCTATCACTACTCGTTGTTTCATCCCCCCGCTAAGTTCATGCGGGAATCGATCCAGTACCTCGGGACCTAGTCGAACCTTGGCCATACTCTCTTCAGCTAGAGTCCCAGATTGGGATTTGGAAACGCGTCTTCTATGGGCTCGAATTGTTTCTTGCATCTGATCATTAATCGTGTAGAATGGGTTCAAGACATTCATGGCACCCTGAAAGATCAAAGCAATCTTATCGCCTTTGATCTGTTCTGACCTAGTCGATGACATCGCAGTGATATCTTCTCCACCGGCAAGAATCCTACCTTCAACTATCTTGCCAGGTGATGGAATAATACCCATGATTGCATGTGCCAAAGTGCTCTTTCCACTCCCCGACTCGCCAGTGATGCCTAGTGAAGAGCCTCTGTTGAGTGAGAAGCTCACCGAATCCACAGCGTTGATGAGAGAGCCCTGTGATGGATATTGGACTCTCAGATCTTCAACCGAAAGAATCTTAGACAATTCTTAATTCAGCCTCATCTTTGGCTGAAGAGTCTTATCCAGAGCGTTTCCGAGAAGACCGAAACCAAGGGCAGTAAGCGTTATGAAAAAGCCAGGGGTCAAGACCCACCACCAGTAGCCGCTGACAGCTGCACCGTTAAGCTGAGCGTCATAGAGTATTCTCCCCCAGGTTACAAGTCCAGGATCACCCAACCCCAGAAAGCTGAGTACGGCCTCTGTGAATATTACACTCGGTACGCTTAGGGCTATGACCGCAAATGCATATGTAAGGATCTGTGGTGCCACGTGGCGCAGTATTATCCATCTGTCAATTGCACCAATCGAGCGAGCAGCCTCAACATATTGTTCTTCTCGAATCTGAAGTGCCATAGCACGACTAATCTTTGCTACACCCATCCAACCAAATAGTGTGAGCCAGAGGACCAGCTGCCACAGATCTATTCTGAAGACTAACGACACTAGTATCAGAATGGGCAAA
>DAEN01000055.1 GCA_002495315.1 Thaumarchaeota archaeon UBA141 | reverse complement strand
CTCACTCGCTCATTTGCATATTCTTCTGGCGTGAGCATTCCTGCAATCCAACCGTTACAGAGCGCGGCGCCCAGTTTGAGAGCCATTTCAGAATGACCACCAACCCATAGAGGTGGGTGAGGTTTTCTAGCGGGTTTTGGATAAATTGTAGCGCCGTCGAATTTCACAAATCGGCCATTGTAAGACGCCGTAGGTTTAGTCCAGCTCTCCTTCATGGCTTCCACATATTCTTTCGCTAGATCCCACCGTTGACTGAAGGAATGTTTCATGTGCATGAGATCGAATTCCTTCTTGTCTGTTGCATTCCCAATTCCAATCCCTATGCTCACCCGTCCATGAGAAAAAGCATCGAGATTTGCTATCTGTTTGGCAAGGAGTAGAGGTTCCCTAATTGGTATAAGCATCACACCTACAGCGAGTTCCAAAGAAGGAAACTTCCCAGCCAAAAACGAAAGTGTAGTCAAGGACTCGAAGAAGTTCGGAACTTCGGTGCTACCTACCTCCCCCAGAACGCCCCGCCCCATTCGGTGGTATAGATGCCTGTCTAGAGAACAATCAATGTGATCTCCTGTAACCACGCCGTGGTACCCTTCCGTCTCCGCCATGGCCGCAGCTTCCACAACGTTGCTTATTGTCGCAGCTGCAGAAGAGAAAGGTATCCTCACTCCAAATCGAATCTTTGGCAAGTTTGTTCTTCAACTAAACATGTTAGTTTTAAGTTTCGCCCAGTTGCAAGGATAACATCCATCACCAAAAAGAGATGAATTCTCATTGTTCAAGAATCAAGAGCTTGTGAAGACCTCCTGGCCAAACCAAGAGACAAACCAGGGATCATCTCTTTGACTCTCCAAACGACATCAGTAGTAGACGAATCGATAAGCAATTAGGCATCCAGGATCATCTCAAGAAATCAATGACAGCCCTGTTGAATTCCTCAGCTTTCTCAATCTGCAGTGCATGACCGGCATCGTTGATTACATGGAGTTCAGAATGTTTCATTCTTTGCTGTGCTGAACGTGCATCATCTAAGGACAACGAAGAATGAGTCGCCACCATAACTAACACAGGCGCTTGGATTAGCGATAGTTTGTCATAGAAACTCTCCCATTTGTTTGCCGTCCGATAGATATTTCTGACCATGCTCGAACCTGGACGGTTGTTGATCAAGAGGGCCTCGTCAATAATTTCTTCTGGGACTTTATCCTTGTTGTAGAAGTATTGCTCCCAGTCCTTCCTAACGCGATCTCTAATCAAAGATCCGTCAGGAGATGATTTTACAGTAGATCTACGCATCTCGGCCGGAGTTGTCTGTCTAAGTCTCGAAGCATCCACAAGAACGAGTTTTGCTAGATTGTCCGGATATCTTAGCGCGTATTGAATAGCTACACCACCACCCATAGACCAACCAACTAGGTTGGGTTTTTTGAGGTTGTAGTAGTCCACTATAGACCGTATGATTTCTGCAAACAATTCAACACCATATTGTAGTTCAGGCCGATCTGATCTCCCAAACCCCATTAGATCTATTCCAAAAACATGGAATCGTTCTGCTAGGGCATGGAAATTCAGGTGCCAACTAGTCCAGACTGAAGAAGCGAATCCATGAACAAGTATGACAGGGTTCCCATCCCCTGAGCTGGCAACATACATTTGGTTATCTCCAAGACGGACCATCTCCTCGCTAATCAAAACTCGCTTACAAAGCTAAGTCATAGTATCTTTCTACTTAATGCTTTGATTTCGGTTTTTGCCACACACACTATTGATGAATGCAACGAGAAGACAACAATTACTGAATAGAACGAATGTTCAACACCTTGAACGAGATTTAAACAATTGAAGAGCAATCAAATTCCGAGAGTAAAGAGTGACTCCATAGATTTCAGTAAATATTCCATGTATATCGAGACAGCTATAACGGGACCGCAGAGGGAAACAATGATCTTTACAATGTTTGTACAAGATGGAGAAAGCACGACAGTAAGTCGTCGCTCAGATCAATTTGGATCAACTGAGATGATCACACAAGGTCAAGAACTCTGGAAGAAAGAGATTGAAGTACATCGTAGAGAAATACAGCGCCAACCCTAGAAAAATCAATGAGTTCGCGCGTGATAACACATCTCTCTTCCGAAACATCCATCATACGTTCCACGGTATATATTTAGAACCCAGAAGAGATTCATAGGCCATGGAAAGAAATGCAGGAACAATGCCTCACTCCATGATGGAAATGTCGGTCGCCGAAATAGAAGAAGATGCGAAACGAATTCTCTCTCTGGAAGTCTGGAAAAAATGCATAGGTGCTGCGGAATCAGGAGCGACTTTTCGACGAAATCAAGACGCGTTAAGCAAGATTCTCTTCAAACAAAGAATTCTTCACGGAATAACCTCATTACACACTTCGATTGAACTCTTTGGTCAGCAGGTATCGACGCCGCTACTTGTAGCTCCATTAGGAAGCTTCTGGATGGTAGGACCTAGCGCTGAACACGACGTAGTCGAGGGAGCTTCACTTGGAGGTACCATTGCTTTCGTCACTCATGCCGGACGATCTTCTGTCGAGGAGTACACTAAGGGCACACACGCCCCATTAATCTGGATGAGTAACCTAACAGACGGCGAAGAGGAGACCTACCGACTTGCGCGGGTTGCCGAGAAACTTGGATATGTCGCTGTTGGATTGACTGTCGATTCTGTCGAGCCATCAAAGGTAGGAGATCACATACCGCTAGATTCCTCAGGTGCACCCCGAAAAGGATTTTCGGCTACGCCTAAGAATATCGAACGTCTAAAGAAAGAAGTCAATTTACCCATAGTTGTAAAGGGTATCATGGGCGTCAGCGATGCGCTCGCAGCAGTCAATGCCGGAGCGGATGCACTGATAGTATCAAACCACGGAGGAAGAAAACTAGACTATAGTTTATCTGCAATTGAAGTACTCCCTGAGATTGTTAGTGCAGTCGGAGGGAAAACGGACATCCTAATTGACAGCGGGTTCAGGAGAGGAACAGACGCACTAAAAGCTCTTGCAATGGGGGCGAAAGCCATACTCATCGGCCGGCCTGTGTTTTGGGGGGTAGCTGTCGGCGGCCCATCGGGAGTAGCTAGAGTCATCGAGCTCATGACTGAAGAGTTGAAGAGAACGATGATGTTTACTGGAGTCAAAGATGTCAGAGCCGTGGATCGGAACATTCTAATCTTCGATTGACACCTAAATGATAATTCAGGTTACCATATCTTAGAGCAGATAGATAGCAAAATCAAATTCCGCTTCTTCAGTTTAGGGACGACAAAGTTTCTCTACAGCCATATGTTTCTTTAAGAATACCCTTGAACTAAGAATGTAGAAACTCGCTTGTCTCGATTGCTCACAGTCATTTTTGGCATCCAGTTCACTGGATGGGCCACGAATGGAATTGTGCTCCTTGCCTTGCCCCTTATCCTGTACCAGAATGGTGTAAGTTCTCTCGAGATCGGATCGACAATAGCATTGTTTTCCGTTGTCGCGGCTGCAACTGCTGTGCTCTTTGGTCGATTATCCGATAGACTCGGCAGGCGGATCATGATTATTGTGGGATTTCTCCTCCTATCGTCTTCGTCGTTTCTACTAGCCTTTGACTTCACCGTCTCTACTGCATATGTAGCGATGGTGATGCAAGGTCTAGGAATAGCCATGTTTGAGCCGTCAACGAATGCTGCTGTGGGCGACATTGCGAAAGATTCCCATTATGGTCGAGCCTTTGGTACTTTAGGAATGGTCAGCCTTGCTGGAGGGAGTATGGGTCCAGTGGTCGGTGGCGTTCTCATCCACGGCCTTGGGTTCTCCTGGACATTTCTTGCCTCGGGAATTCTCTTCTCAATCGTTGTTCCCGTAGCTTTCATCGGACTTCGAGGCATGACCCCCATACAGAGTCCCATCGGGTTTAATCCATCCAGCGGCCATCTCAGCCCAAGAAGTTTTCGCGCTCCTGTTTACGTCGGATGGTCTGCGATGCTAACGTCTTTTGTGGCATGGGGAGCACTTCGCAGCTTCTTTCCTGTCTATGGATCAACGTTAGGATATGATACGATCCTAATTGGTGGCCTCTTCTCAGCGATGGTCGTTGTAGGCTCAGTCACACGGATCCCCGTTGGTTACCTGTTAGATCGCAGTAACCGGAGTATTCCTATGATTATGGCAGGTCTGGCTTTGACAGGAATCAGCCTGGCCGTCATAGGAGTATTGACGTCACCTATTACGCTATTTGTAGTATTGAGTTTTGTTGGATTCAGCCGCGCAGTTGTGAACTTGACTTCCAATGTGGTGATTGCACGAGGCACGGATAAGAAAAGCCGCGGGTTCGCCATGGGATTAACTTCGACTTTCAGAAACTTAGGATCCACCATTGGTCCATTATTGACAGGAATAATCATAGATCTTCATGGTTTCGTGGTTGGCTTCATGGTCGTAGGAGGACTGATACTCTCAATATCCATAGCTACGCAACTGATACTCAGTTTAAGAATTAGGAGTTATGAAAATACTACTACCGGCAACAATTAGGAAGAAACTAGCATAGCACCGACCACTACCAGAGCTGATCCCAGATAGAGCTTCAGTCCACGGCTTTCTCTTAACAACGTCGTCCCGATAAGCGTGGAAAAGAAAGGTGACAATGAAGATATAGGAACAGCTCTGGCAGCACCTATTTCATTTACGCTAAAGGCAAAGAGTGTCCACCCTATTCCTAAAGCAATTACTCCACCTAGTGACATGGCCAACCAGTTCTGAC
>DAEN01000082.1 GCA_002495315.1 Thaumarchaeota archaeon UBA141 | reverse complement strand
TTACTATCTCTTTCAACGATCTTTTCTTCGCGCTGAGTCAATAGATCTAAAATTAGTTTTAGTGGGATATCTTTGACGTAGTAGATGACCGGCAACTTCAAGTTTCGAGTCTTAGAGCAGGCCAAATCTTGATCTACTGCTAGAAACATATCGACGTCTGCTAAAGAATCGAGTTTGTTTATTTTATTCTTGAGATATTCTTCTGTCCAAAATCCCACTATTTCCAAGAAGATATTGGTGCCATATTTTTCAAAACCAAAGTCAGGCACTAACACGTGTCCATCAGCGACTAAAGGCTCAGGATCTATCGTTAGATTCCATCCAGAACCACAGGAATTGAAGTTCCGTGCAAACCTGGACTTCAATATGGTGTCATATGGCCCCATCTGGGCCACGTCATTATTGGTTTCATCTAGATGATCCTTTACTTGATTGCTATCGACCTCGAAACTGTAAGTTTTGTTCTTAGTTCGAGCTCGAACTTCGGCCTTAATCTCCCATGCATCTGATTTCATGATGTGTGGAAGCAAATTTGAGAAGAAACTTCCATATTTATCTGTCATTCTTGAGATAGACAAGGGGCCATCGATAGATATCTGGTAGCCCGTGTCGTTTTGTTCCACTGTGTACAATAGGCCAAGTAACTTCAGGTATTGGAAGATGTTCTTCTGATTCGCCTGGACTGTGAATTCTAATCGTAGCGATTTAGATAATAGCGTCTGTATTAGGGCTACGTTGTAGTCGTGGAGCAGGGATTTGGGTGATAACGACCTAAAGCTCTTCAGGATTAGCTCATCTTGAATGTCGCTATGGATTGCTTTCTCGAGAGATTCAGTGCTGACTCCCATTTTGTTTGCAACGCCATGAATGAGTTTCTCACGTTCTTCAACGGTGATCACTTTCGTTCTGCTTGCTTCTTTGAAGAGTGTCATCCTCGCAGCTCGTGGGTCTATCGAGCTATCTGTCTTGAATACCGACCTTTTTTCTAGAAGTGTCGAGAGTCCTCTGACCAGCTTATAGTCAAGTTCTTCGGCCTCAAATACTGAAATCTTTTCGTCAAGTTGTTTCCTGGGTTTTCCATTATTAGTTTCAAAAGCTGTAATTACATTCCTAGCTAGTGAAATGGTATCTTGATCCAATTCTGAATATTGGGGTAGAATCTTACCACGCGAAATTCTTGTCCTAAGGAGATTAGCAGGAAGCATTCTTCTCGATCTCTGCTTCTAAACTCCTCGTATACTAGGTTCGAGAAGTCTGTCTGTTTCGTCTCTGACTAGTTTTCACTTCTGAAGTTCTTTTTGATACGATCTCAACAAGCTTGGCTTGTTTTCCTTCCTTCTTTCTCAATAATCTGCCTAGTCTTTGAATGAACTCTCGCGAGCTTCCTGTACCGCTGACTATTATTCCGAGTGAAGCCTCTGGAACATCAATTCCTTCATCAAGGACCTTTGAGGTGACCAGAGTTCTGAAGATCCCGTCTTTGAAGGAACTAAGTATGTCTCTTCTCTCGTCCTTAGTCGTGGCATGAGTTACGTATGGAACCAGGAATCTCTTGGAGATTTTATACACGAGATGGTTGTGCTGAGTGAAGATTATTGTCCTTTCTTCCTGATTGGTTTGAAGAACTTTCTCCAGGGCATCAATTTTGGCCTCTGAATTGAGGGCAATGTTAAGTGCTCTATTCCTTGCTAGAAGAGCTCGGCGGCCTTCTTTGTCTCTAGCACTCCTCATGATGAACTTCCGGAAGGCACCAGGAGTTCCTAGCCTGATGCGTCTAGTGACAAGATAATCAGTGAATATTCTGTAATTCTCGGTGTAGTCTAACATCTCTTTTTCCGTCAGATCTATGCTGATTCTTTGTTTGGTGTAATTTGCCAGGTAATTTCCTGCTAGCTTCTCTGCTCCAAGCCTGTGCACTATGCTTCCCACAAGTTTTGGAAGCTTACTGTGAAGCATATCTTCTCTCTCGAAGGTGGCAGTTAGGCCCATTCTATATGGTGCTGTAAACATCTCTGCAATCTGTCTGTAACCCTCAGCTGGCAAGTGATGTACCTCGTCGAAAATCATCAACTTGAATTTGTTTCCCAATTCAGCGGCCCTGAGATATGCTGAGTCGTACGTTGAAACCGTGATCGCAAAAAATCTATTTTCTCCTCCGCCGCAAACTCCAACTGAAATATTGAGTTCTTTCTCAAGCCATTTCTTCCACTGCTCGAGGAGATCTAAAGTTGGTACTAGAATAATTGCTGGCTGATTCAACAATCCAAGCGCTGCTATCGCGATCACTGTCTTCCCAGATCCTGTGGGCAAGACTATCACTCCTCTCTTGCCGGATTTTTCCCAGGCCCTTAGGGCTTGTCTTTGGTAGCTTCGAAGAGAGATGTGGCAGATTATTTCAGGACACGGAATAAGATCTTCTACCTTATCTTCAAATGGTAGGTGTTTTCGTTGAAGATAGGTCACAATCTCTGCATAGGACATCGCTTCTGTTCTAAATGCTCTGGCTCTCTCGTCCCAGACCATATTGGGAATCCTTTCATTCCCTTTTGCCAGGATATTCCCGCGATCGAAGGATAAGACGGTTGGATGCATTGAACGTTCTATGGTGGTGATCACATAGAATGATTTAACCAAATTATTCTCTGAAATTGTTGTCCCGAACTAGAAATGATTTGTTTAGACAAAGTCGCTATAGGTGTATTCGTACGTTGATGTACCTTCCTTCGGCAATCCCAATGATCTTGATTTGCTCTTAGTTAATCTAGCAATAAATTATATACGATATATTTTACTCAGTGACCTCTATAGGAGAACTTAGACTTCACATGGAGCCAAAAACACTAGTGGATGAGAACCGTCATCAGAACCAACCACGGAGAGTCAGAAGAATTGTTCTTAGCATAAATGGCGATTCTCATTCTATCGAGGTGGATGCTAGATCTACTTTAGCTGAAGTCCTTAGAGAGAACCTGAGGATGACAGGAACGAAATTGGGGTGTAATAGATCTGAGTGTGGGACATGTACCCTAATCATGGATGGGCGGACAGTATTTTCTTGTACCATCTTGGCTGTAGAAGCTGAGGGGAAATGTATTGAAACGATCGAGGGTTTGGCTAGTGGATCTGATCTTAATCCTCTGCAGAAGGCATTTATCAAGAATGATGCTCTCCAATGTGGATATTGTATTCCAGCAATGTTGATGGCTGCTACAGCACTTCTAAGGGTAAAAATGGAGCCTACAGAAGATGACGTTCGACAAGGAATTGCTGGAGTCTATTGTCGTTGTGGGGCCTACCCAAACATTGTTAGAGCCGTACTTGATGTTTCAAGAGGCCAGGTAGATTGCTAGAATGACCGAAGCAAAACTACTCGTACAGGGAATTCCGCCGGAGCCTCTTGATCGGCCTTTCACTGTCATTGGTCACTCCATCAGTAGAATTGACGGTGTCGAGAAGGTAAGTGGCACGGCGGAATATGCTGGAGATATTCAGCTCCCAAATATGCTATGTGCCAAGATCTTGCGATGCCCGCACGCTCACGCTCGAATTCTAAAGATCGACACTAGCAAGGCCGAAGCTCTTCCAGGTGTCAAGGCCGTGATTAGCAGGAATAATTTCCCCGACTGGCTTACCTACTGGTATCTCATACCCCAATTTGCTTTTCCAGAAATTGTATCCTATGTGGGACAAGAAGTGGCGGCAGTAGCTGCAGTTGACATTGATACTGCTGAAAGAGCTTTGAAATTGATAGAAGTTGATTATCAAGAGCTCCCTGCAGTTTTCGATCCTGAAGAAGCACTCAAACCTACTTCTCAAAAAGTAACTCCTCTGGATGTACCTGATTCCACTTGTCCAAGAGCTCCTGCTGCGTGGCCTGTGGGTAATCTGTATGAGGGTAAGACGGATATCCATACTCGAGGGGATATTGCGAAGGGTTTCCAGGATGCTGATGTTGTTATAGAAGAAGTCTACAATACTAGCTATCAGTTTCATGCTACTCTCCAAACGCGGAGCAGTGTAATTGACTGGGATGGGGAGAACATGACTGTTCACGATTCATGTCAGGGAGTCTGGCAAGTAAGTCAGGATATAGCGAAGTCACTCGGACTTCCAATGGAGAAAGTCCGAGTCGTTGTCAAATACCAAGGGGGTGGTTTCGGTTCCAAGGCGGGAGCTCAACGTTATCTCCACTATGCTTCTCGTTTGGCCATGATGGCCGGAAGGCCTGTAAGGATCGAGCTGACGCGACCAGAGGAGTTCATCAGTCATCCTCACCGTCATGCCACTAAGACGTACCTGAAAATGGGAGTCAAACGAGATGGAACCTTGACTGCTATGGAGGGGAGGTCTATCCTGAACCTTGGTGTGGGAAGCACCTATGGAAACCAGAAGGAGAAACTAATTGAAACCGCTTTCGAGCTCTACGAATGTCCAAATGTTAAGCTTGAACAGGTGGCAGTCTATACCAATACTCCTCTGACTGGTTACATGAGATCTGTCATGCGAGCAATTGGGGATTTCTTCCTGGAGGCACACATGGATCGATTGGCTGTAGAGATTGGAATGGATCCACTGGACTTAAGGATGAAAAACTATGCTGTGTTCGGAGATCAAGTGAAGAAACTACCATACTCCGCGAAGAATCTAGACAAGTGTATGAAAATCTCAACTGATGCAATAGATTGGAAGCATCGTGACAGATTTGTTGAAGATAACAAGAACGGGCCTATAAAACGAGGGATTGGTATGGCGTCGTACATGTACGATGGTGTTGGTATGGCACCGTTCAAGGCAAGCGCTGATGTTGTAATAAAACGGAATGGAACGGTGGAAGTTTTGGCTGGTGTAGTGGATATTGGAGGTGGCCAGGCGACGATGATGGCTATGCTTGCAGCTGAAGAGCTCGGAGTAAATGTCAACAGTGTCAAAACAGTTTGGGGGGACACTGGGCCCACGCAATTTGCTCCAGGTACTCATGCATCACGAATGACTGCTGAGATGGGTCCTGCGGTTGTTCAAGCAGCTGCTAACGCACGCAAGAAGCTTTTTGAATTAACGGCCCAGCGGCTTTCTGCTGAGCCTATTGAATTACGCTCTGCCCTAGGAAAGATCCAGGTTTCTAGAGATCAGCAGCGGTCTATGAGTTTCGAGGAGGCTTGTCAGCTAATACCGGATGGTGAGGAAATAAGGGCAAGTGGTAGCCGGAAACCAAATCCCAAAGACATAGTTTTTCATACCTTTGGCTCTCAGGCATGCGAGGTTGAAGTCAATACGGACACTGGCGCAGTTCGTGTTTTACGCGTGGCTTCGGCACATGAACTTGGCAAGGTGTTGAACCCCAAGCTGGTTGATTCACAGCACTATGGCGGGATTATCATGGGGATTGGGTACACTTTACTAGAAGACCCGGAATTCGATTCAAAGACTGGTATAATGTTGAATCCTGATCTACATCAATATCGTATCCCGACTTCCCTGGAGGTCCCCGAGATCTTACCGTTTAATATAGAGGCCCCGGACCCTTTCTTCGCTTACTCTGCAAAGGCTGTCGGTGAAGCTCCAATTGTGCCTGTAGCGCCATCTGTTAGAAACGCGATATATCATGCTGCAGGAATCTGGATCAACTCTCTTCCAATAACACCTGATGCTGTTCTTAAGGCCCTAGGGAAATCAAAGTAGGCGTGTGTTGTAGTTGCTTTACGAAATTCCACAAATTGAACACGTTAATGCAAGAAGTACTGAAGAAGCTATTTACTGGCTGAGTCGTTATGGCGATAAGGCAAAAGTCATTGCTGGCGGAACGGACCTCCTAAGTCTGATCAAGGATAAGATAAACGGACCTCAAATGCCAATACCTGAAGTTCTAATCAACATCAAGACAATACCTGAAATGGATCGTATCGATTATTCTCCTGGGAAGGGACTATCGATTGGAGCTACCACTACTCTCTATGATATCGAATCCTCAAACGAAGTACGCGAAAAGTTTGGAATGCTTGCCGATGCAGCTCATGAAGTCGCAACAAATCAGATCAGAAACATGGGAACTATTGGCGGCAACCTTGTTCAACGACCATGGTGTTGGTACTTTAGGGTGCCACAGTTCAACTGCTATAAGAAAGGCGGACCTCAGTGTTATGCCATAAGTGGTTCTCATAAGTACTATTTTTCGATGTTGGGGTTAGGAGTATGTGTGATGGCGCATCCCTCGGATACTGCTCCTGCTCTAATGGCTTTGGGCGCTGAAATTGTAGTTGCCGGGGAATCAGGGCAGCGTCGTGTTCCAATAGATGGCTTCTTTTTGGGACCACAAGAAGTTTTCGAGACCGTCTTAAAACCCAACGAAATTATTACTGAGGTATTCATACCAGAACAGCCGCCGAATACTAGGGGATCCTTTCTCAAGAGCAGGCTTAGAGGTACGTGGGATTTCGCTCTATCTAGCGTAGCGGCAAGATTGCAGATCACAAATGGTAGTTATGACGACGCAAAGATAATCCTTGGCGGTGTAGCTCCGTTTCCGTTTAGAGTACCTCTGGCTGAGGATGCTCTTCGCGGAAAGCGGGTTGACGAGGAAGTAATAAGCTTGGCCGCAGCTGTGGCTGTCAAACGTGCTCATCCACTTGCACAGAACGGCTACAAAGTTCCACTCACACAAAATCTAGTCAAACGCGCTCTAATGTCTGCATCGGGTCTTGAGGCAGAGGTATAGTGGTTGTCCCCTGGTTTGGGATGATTCATCTCCACTGGGAACTACAAAATGTAGTCTGAATCTGAGGCATGCGAGATTCGATTTCTTAGAGAAGTTGAGTGATTCCTGAGAGACCCTCGTAAACTAGGGTTGATTGTGTTTGAAATGCGGCAGGACGATCCTAGGAAATGTACCGCAGCTAAGCTAGCCCGGCTTGGCCTTGCAAGACGTGTAAGGGTACCATCGGCTTTACCTAGACGAGGAATAGTGCTCAATCCGTATTCTTTGGAATTTCTGACGGCAAGAGATGGAGATGCCATCAAGGCGGCCGGCTTGATTGCTGTCGACTGTTCGTGGAGGTTAGCTGACAACGTCTTCCAACGTCGATTTAGAGGAATGCAACGATGCTTGCCTACATTACTTGCAGGCAATCCGGTTAATTACGGTAGGCTAAACATTCTTAGCTCTGCTGAAGCCTTGGCTGCTGCTCTCTATATTTGTCAACGGAAGGATGACGCACACGAGGTTTTGTCGGTATTCAAGTGGGGTCCGACATTCCTGTCACTAAACAGAGATCCACTTGATGAGTACAGTACGGCAGCAGACAAATCTGACGTCCTCCGTATTGAAGAAGAATATTTTCATGGACGCAAAGGAACTGTGCGTGGTAAGACATCTAGCCTGCAGTAACATGACTGATCTTGGCCTGCAGTATCCGACTACTCTGACCTGGATATGCAACGTTGTGAAGCAATTTTAGTTCGTTGTCGTTTCTGTTCGAAATCCCTGCCAAAGCATACATCCATATGGAAGCTGGAATTCCGGAGTTGCCGTCATCAACTTCTACAGTCAAGAGCTTTGTCAAGTTGTCAAAGCGAACACTGGAATTCTCACCCAGGCTCTCGCGAAGGAGTACAGTGAGAAGTGGTAAACTCGCTTCAATGGGTTCGTTGAATATGGGTGAATGGACCTTTTCTTGTAATTTACTGACAAAGATAGTTCCGACTCGCCGCAGATGTTCCTCATCGATTCCCTCACAGACCGCCTTTAGAAAGGTTTCATTCAGAAGTCCTTGATCCAAAAGGTCGAAGACATCTGAAGTTCCTGCTCCCACTTGAATAAGCGAGGAAAGTCGATTACCATTGATTGATTCTTCCCAAAGCCGACTGAATAGCGCTCCTTCAAAGACAGCTCGTAAGTCTGGCGAATAAATTAGTGACCCTTTGCCCCTTTTGCTATCTATGGTGAGGATCGCTTCATCGATCATGATTAGATTGAAGCCAGAGTTCCCCTTCGCGAATCGAACGGTGATCTCAGGTGGTATTTTCACAACTCCGAGTTCATCTTCGTTGGGTTCTACGATCACATTGATTTCCACATCATTTGTTATAGCTGTGGACAATCCATCATAGGCCTCTTCTAACAAATGGATCCCCCATGCGTCGAGGATACAGTGGACGTGCTGCTTGGAGGAGACTAGGAGCTCCTGGAGTTTGTCGACTATTGCCTGGGCACCGAGAACTAGATAGCTGGCCTGTTCTGTAGCAAAAGGTTTGTTTGCTTGATCTCTCACCCGAGCTAGTTGGGTCATCGTCTTTCGGAGTGACCGGGTGCGGCGTTCTTCATGCATTACATATTTGTCGAGCGTTTCATCTGGAGATACTGCTCTGCAACGGAGGGGTGATCCTGGAATTATCGACGCTAGTCCTTTTCTTTTCAGAGCTCGTATTGTGGGATATGTCTTAGTCCTTGGAATGTTTGCATGATACGCGACTTCATTGGCGATCAATGGTCCATTTCGGAGGAGTGTAACATAAGCTCTGGATTCATAGTCGCTCAGACCAAAGTCCTTGAGGGAGCTGGCAAGAATATCTCGATCGCTTGTCATCTCATCATCTCAATTTGTCACTGTGATCAGTTGTCACCGGAGTACGCATAGCAACGGATACATCAGCGATAAAAGGTCCAGTGAACTACGTTTGACCTGATACTTAACAGATGTCGCAATTCACCTCAAGGTGGACAAAACCTAACCAACCAGGATACGCAGAGAGAGTCAAGAATGCAGTACGACCAACAGGCGCCTTAAAACCAAGACTAGAGGGAGCAGTGCGTCACATCCAGGTTCAACTCGCCAAACTCGATGCAACAATGGGCAAGCTAAAGGAGCGAGACAGTGCCATATTCAACAAGGTCGTGTCTTCTATTCAGAAACATGACATGAATCATGCTGCAGTCTTCGCCAATGAGCTTGCTGAAGTGCGAAAAATGAACAAGATGGTAACGCAAGCGAAACTAGCTCTCGAACAGATAACACTTCGACTGAACACCGTCCAGGAGCTTGGGGACATCGTTGTCACCCTAACACCAGCCATGGCCGTGATTAAGAACGTAAAGTCCGGCCTCACTAGCGTGCTACCCGAAGCAGATAACGAAATCGGAGAGATCAGTGGACTACTCAGTGGCATTCTTGTAGACGCAGGTCAAATGGGAGGCTACAATCTTAACTTCGAAGCCGCCAACGACGAAGCAGAAGGAATCGTCGCGGAGGCCTCGGCAGTAGCTGAAGAACGGATCAAGGAGAAATTCCCTGACTTGCCATCTACCATGTCAGAGTCAGAGTCTGAGTCTGAAACTGCTAACTATTCCTAGATCTGTGGAAAGTGGCTATCACCATGACGGTCGTGCAACCATTGGAAAAGGAGAACGATTCTCGTTTTACAATAGGCGGCGCGGCCACCTACATTTTTTTTTCGCTTCTGATTTCACTATCGCCGTTAGTTATTGTCAAAACTTGATTATCCTTGGGAAGTGGATGTGAATCTGGTCGCTCTCCTCGGTCGACTTTTTAAATCTCGTTCAGTAATGCCCACGAAAGAGAAGATATCTGCCGCATTTAGGCAAATTGAGATTCGCCGTACTCAACTTGTAACTTTACGGGCTAAACTGGTTCTGCGTCAAAAACTACTTTTTCAATCTGCAGAAAGAGCGTTTGAACAACGGGAAAAAGAACGAGGAATGATGTATGCCACAGAACACGATGAAGTGAGGAAAATGTCGAATATGGTGATATCCAGCGAATTAGCTCTTACTCAAATGGGACTCAGACTAGAAAGCATTCGCGATTTAACCGACGCTGTAAGCGGTATGACTTCCGCCTTCAAAGTCGTAAGAAACATCAGAACACCTCTCTCAGTAGCCATCCCTTCACTCGAAGGACTCATTAGCGAAGTCGGGGAAACTGTCAATTCGACGATGATCGAAATTGGCTGTACTGCTGAGACACCTGAGCTGCAGCAAAACTCTGAGCAAGGACAAGATATACTTGATCTAGCGAAATCATGTGTTGAGCAGGTTAACTCCGAACCAGATGTGGTTGTTAATGAAGAAAACTTTGAGAAGCCAAGTCCTGGATATACCATGAAAGAACAGCAGTTATCCGAGAGAAAGTTGTGGAATAATGAATCTCTCGCTGACGAAGATTCGTCTCCTGAAGAAGATTTTGATGAACTCGAAGCTCTGAAATACATACAAGAATGTGATGATGTAGACGATCTTTCTGAACTGGCTAAAACCTTGAACATTGAACATGGTGAATACAACAAGGATGAACTTCACAATTCGCCTGCGAGTAGAACGTTAACTAAGGGTATAGTGATTACCGCATGACTGTAATTCCTGCAAAGGAGCTGGAAGACGGAGCATATCGATACGCTAACGAGGCAAT
>DAEN01000065.1 GCA_002495315.1 Thaumarchaeota archaeon UBA141 | reverse complement strand
GGGATGAACGCCCTCTGTCACTCGGACAGTTCCTTTTTGCTTCCTCCCTGATGAGGCTCCTATCCATACATTTTCCTGGATTCCTTCTGACTCTTGGGGGGCAATCTGCATTAGCAAAAAATCTAAGCTCTGTATATCCAAGTAGTGTTTTAAATTCTTTAGTGATAGAGATTTCCTTTGAAGATCTAGTAGTTGGAAATAGGTGTAACGCCTTAGAAAGGCATATTCGCTATTTTCGCCATTAGGGTTATAATTGGACTTACAACCCGTCTAGAGAATGTGGCCATCCGCTCTTCGGAACTCCGAACTGTATCATGGAAAGATGGTACGGTAGTTCTAATAGATCAGACAAAGCTTCCAAATCGCCTCTCATTTTTTAGATGCTCGGAGGTGAGAGAGGTTGCTTTAGCCATTACGAATATGGTTGTTCGAGGTGCTCCAGCTATTGGAGTGGCTGCAGCGATGGGTTTGGCCCTGGTCGCTACACGGAGCAAGGCTAGTGATAAGAAGACACTATTGAAAGAGTTGGATGCTGCTGCCATCTTATTACGTGCTACCAGGCCAACAGCTGTGAATCTACAGTGGGGGTTGGAACGCATTATCGAAAGAGCTAGTTCTGCTAGCGATGACGTGGCGGTTCTCAAGGGGACTGTAATAGATGAGGCCGTCAGAATGGGTGAGGAAGACGTTGAGGCAAACCGTCGCATAGGGCGTTTTGGTGCGGAGCTTGTGGACGATGGCGATGTAATCATGACACACTGCAATGCAGGAGCTTTGGCAACCGTCGGCTACGGAACTGCACTGGGGGTCATGCGCGCAGCAAAAGAACAAGGAAAAGACATTCAAGCCTTCGTCTTAGAGACACGACCTGCGCTCCAGGGATCCCGTCTAACGGCTTACGAGCTACTTCGTGACGGATTTCATGTAACGGTCCTTGCCGATACGACTGCTGGCCATGTAATGTCCCGGAAGATGGTAGGAAAAGTCATCGTTGGTGCAGATAGGATCCTTTCTACTGGCCATGTGTTCAACAAGATCGGTACATATCAACTTGCTGTTCTAGCACAAAAGCACGACATTCCTCTGATCTGTGCAGCCCCTTCCTCTACTTTCGATCTTAAGAGCAAGTTGACAGATGTTGAGATTGAACAACGTAGCCCAGATGAAGTTGTGAAGGTTAGGGGTAGGAGGATCGCACCCAAAGAAGTGCAAGTCTTGAATCCCGCGTTTGACGTTACTCCACCTGATTTAATCTACGCGATCTCGACTGAGTTAGGATTGATTAAACCCGTATCCGAGGAGAGGATAAGGCGTATTCTCAGCCAGACTCTGTCATGATGGGGGGCCTCGTTCCCAGAAAATGCCAATTATTTACCTTACAGGAATATCCAAGAGAAATCAATAGCAAACAGGTTTAACTTGTGCCTCGTCAACGGATGCTTGGGCCCGTAGCCTAGCAAGAGACTTCCTAGATCGGATCAGGGCGTCGAGGATTATCGCGCAGGCCTTCGGAGCCGGAGATCCAGGGTTCAAATCCCTGCGGGCCCGATATTACTTGCAAATCTCCCCATTTTCATATTTCTGGTCCAGGGGTCACTTCTTCGAGAAGATTGAGATTGAGTGGGCGGGGATTTGTCCAATTACTTGTGGCTTATCGTTTGTGATTGTTATGGTCTCGCCCAGTCTTACTCCACCTAGCCGCGGTTTATCGGAGTAAGCTACTGACGGCTCTATGGCTAGGACATGTCCGCGGACGAGTTTGTGATCAGGCTGACTTAACCCAGGGTCTGGTGAGAAGGGGGCTTCGTATACATTCATTCCGATTCCATGGATGAGGGGAA
Organism: Thaumarchaeota archaeon UBA141; assembly: GCA_002495315.1. Lineage (GTDB taxonomy): Archaea > Thermoproteota > Nitrososphaeria > Nitrososphaerales > UBA141 > UBA141. The sequence continues at coordinate 3,207 of DAEN01000065.1, read as the reverse complement.
CGTTGCTTGCGAAGGAGTAGCGTCTATCTATCCCGTGGTCCTCGATGACCCTGGCTACTCTGTCGCTTATCTTCTTCGTCGAAGCTCCTGGCTTCGCCATTGAGAGGCCTATCTTGTAAGAATCGTAGACGGCTTCGTAGGTATTCTTTTGTGTCTTAGTGGGTGACTCCCCGACAACAGTCGTAGCTGTTATGTCTGTATTGTAGCCTTTGTACATTGTAGCGTAGCCCATGATCAGGAATTCACCTCTCTTCATTTTCCTTTCACTATCGTTCCTGGTGAATATCCCTGCGTTTACTCCTGCAAAGGTGGCGAGGCTCCATGAAACTCCCTCAGAACCAAGTGCTCTGGCTTCATATTCAGCTAGACCAGCAAGGGCACACTCCTTGATGCCGTCTCGGGCATTCTTCACAGCAGCTTCCACTGCTTTCTCTGTTATTTTCGCGCCCTTGGCTATTACTGTCAATTCCTCAGGAAGCTTAACTGATCTTATCTTAGCCAATTCTCCAGATACCCAGTGAAAGTTGACGCGCGGCAACTTCTTTTTCAACTCGTTACACTCTGCAAATTCTAGAGAATCAAACCCAATTTTCCCAGAGCTCCCTATTACATCCTTTATGCCACTTGCTACGATTTCGAGCTTTCGGCTTGAAAGCAGCTTGCTGATTGATACATTTGGCATCCTTCTTCGGGTTCTTTCATAGTCGCCTACCGAAACAACAAGATGTGTCTCCCCATCTTCTCCGAGGATCGCCCAGTAAGCGTCTCTGAACCAGAGGCTAACGACGGGCTTGAAGCCAGAGATATATCGAACATTTTCTATCCTGGATAGAACTAATCCATCGAGGTTATTCTTCCGAATGTATTCTAGGAATCTGGTCTTTCTGAGTAATACTAGGCTGTTATCAGCTCCCATTGAAACCTAGATTGGTGGTGCTCTCATTTCCTAAATAAGGTAGGCGAATATCTATGCCTCATAAAAAGGACGATGAATAGGTTGGTTTTCTTAATTACACGTACTCTATCAATAGTTCAAGATAACTAACTCTGAGATCGCACCTCTTTTCATCGCATTACTGTTGATGATCCGCCGAGCTCTTACAGTTTCTATCCTGAATCCCTTGTACAAACTCCTGATGAAGTCAGTGCTACTATTACTCTGCATCAAGAGACATCCTTTATTGTCGAGTTCTCTGTATGCTGTACAAAGCTTCTTTTGCTGATCCTCTAAGAAAGGGTTCTTGGTGTAACTCGTGAAGTTGGCGGTGTTTGACAGTGGATAATATGGGGGGTCGAAATACACGAAGTCACCTTGTCGTGCTTCTGATACAATAGTGGAAAAATCTCTCTTCTGGACTCTAACATTCTGGAGGAGCGCACCTGCCTCTCTGAGCACATTTGGTTTTACTATGCTAGGGTTCGCATACCGGCCCATTGGGACATTAAAGATTCCCTTGGAGTTGACCCTATAAAGTCCATTGAAGCATGTCTTGTTCAGGTATAGGAATCGTGCAGCCTGCCCAACGGCTGTCAAGCTAGCTGGATCCGTCTGCCGTATCCTATAGTAATACTCCTTGCTGTGGTTTTTCTTGTGAAGGGTCAACGCGTCTATGAGTTCATCTACCTTATCTCGAATAATCTGATAGGAGTTTACTAGTTCTGCTACGCTGTCGGACAGGACGATCTCTCGGGGTTGCAGATGTTGCTTGACAAAGAAGAAGAGTGTACCGCTTCCTACGAAGGGTTCGAAATATCGGTCAATGTGGTCTGGAAGGAAGACTTTCAGCTGTTCAAGAAGTTGTGTTTTGCCCCCTGCCCATTTGACAAATGTGGGGACCCGATATGGTATTCTCTGTCTGTTGACGACCACCAACTCTGTTCTCACGTAACTACATTTCAATTATGGTGGATTAATTAGCGGTCGCAACTCTTAGTTGAGACGTCTCTTACGGAGAATGATCAACGCGGGAACCAATGACGTGACACTTACCAGCGCCATCACACCTCAATCCTTGATTTCTCGGGATCAAGGCCGTATCGTTGTCTTGCTCTAGTTACAAGCTCATCTGACCGATCCCCATATGGAACATAGAACTCGCCTAACTTGATGAGTCCTAGATTTGTCTCTATTACTGCATCCATGGACTTGTTGACCTCGAAGCCCAAATAATGGCGGAAGGTACCTTTGGCAGCCACTGCAGTAGTCCCGTTCCCCATGAACGGATCTAAAATCAAGGAGCCTGGACGAGAAGTGAACTCTATGCATCTTGCTATCAGTTCTTCCGGCAACTTGGTGCCATTCTTCATTTCACCTCTGCGGTAGGTGCGATTGATCTCCCAGATGTCTAACGGGTAGTGAGCAATTCTGTTGAAATAGTACTTCGAACTCTTGACAAGGAAGAGTACATGATAGTGACTAGTTACAAATTTCCTGCGTGTGAAAACTCCGAATGGGTATTTCCATATTATGTGGTTTACTAGCATCAATCCACTCTCGTTTATCGTATTCAAAATTTCTCGTAGGTGGGTCCAGCCGCTAAATATCCACGCCGAACCCGTATCTTTCATGATCCGTGGGAGCTGTAGGATCCATGAACGTGAAAATTCTTCGTAGTCGCCTTCAATTTCTTGATACCCATCTCTCACAAATCTATCATCGCGGTTGTACATTGATTCCTTCCCAGTGAATGATAGGCCGAAAGGAGGGTCAGCTATAATGACGTCGACTGACTCCTCTGGCAGCTTTCCCATTTCTTTTACACAATCGCGGAAAACGATCCGGTCCACACCTTTGTTGAATACAGCTTTCTGATACTCACGTCTCGCTTTCTCGACACTCCAATCTTCAGTGGGCTTAAATTGCGCGGCAGCTAGATTCGGGATGTAACGGTTCTTCCTGCCTCGCTTCGACCTATCTTTTGGTTTTACTACTCTCAAAGTGTCTGGTTTTCTCCCTGCATCCGGGTTTATGTCGCTTCCTTACGTGCATTCGATGATAAAAATTGTTCCCGTTCTAGTAGAACAGCTGGATGTCTATCTAATGAAATGGTTTTGCTCTTACGATGATTGTATAACCAAATAAATCCGTTCATTGACTTTCTCTAAGCTATAATTATTTGATATTCCAAGTCTGTGTGGACCCTCAACGAATTCATAAACACAGATATACTGATATTCATAATCCTTATCTTGTAATATTTATATACT
>DAEN01000059.1 GCA_002495315.1 Thaumarchaeota archaeon UBA141 | reverse complement strand
CTACTGATTATGTTAGATGTGGGGCACACGAAGATGGAGGAATTACAGGTGCAATGAAGATCGCCCATGCCACTGAAGGATTTGGGCTCGATGTAGAGCTACACGGTCCAGGACCAGTTCACAGGCACATCATGTCGGCTATCCGCAATACAAATTTCTTCGAACTTGGGCTTGTTCATCCTAATGTGAAATCCACAAAGGCTCCGGTATATATCAATTACAATGATGATCTTGACGGGATTGATAGCGATGGAAATGTTTACGCACCTGACGGTCCGGGTATAGGAGTAAATTTGGACTGGGATTGGATAAATGCCCATAAAATTGGGGAAGAGATTATAGCGGGGTAATCAACTATATAGGTTAGAATTCCTGGGGTTAAAAATTAGAGGGAGAATAAATTAGATGCCATCAAATGGAAGAGTAGCAATAATAACGGGAGCCGGCAGTGGTATTGGACGCAGTTCGACTTTGCATTTGCTTAAAGACGGTTATTCAGTAGCGTTAGCGGGCCGAAGGAAAGAGGCTCTTGAAGAGACCATAACTCTTGCTGGAAATGATGGAACCGGATCGATAGCGGTATCGACTGACGTTGGGGACCCAGAATCAATTGCGAACCTTTTCGAACAAACTGTCGAGGCTTTTGGAAGGCTTGACGTATTGTTCAATAACGCTGGAATCGGAGCACCACGTACTAATATGGAAGATTTGCCTCTAGAAGATTGGCAAAGGGTCGTGGATGTTAATTTAACTGGCAGTTTCGTATGTGCTCAGCACGCGATAAGGATTATGAAAGATCAAACCCCGATGGGAGGACGTATTATTAATAACGGATCGATATCTGCTCATACTCCGCGTCCTGATTCTGTGGCATATACATCGACAAAGCATGCTGTTACAGGGTTGACTAAATCTATATCACTTGACGGAAGAAAATATGATATAGCCTGTAGTCAGGTGGATGTTGGAAACGCGTCAACACCGATGACTCAGAGGATGTCTGGTGGCGTTCCTCAAGCCAATGGAGAGACAAGGATAGAGCCTACTTTCAACGTTGATCATGTGGGAGAGACCGTTCTCTATATAAGCAACTTACCCTTGGATACAAACCTCCAATTCGTGACTATAATGGCCACTAAAATGCCATTTGTCGGCAGGGGATGATCGGACCTCGGTCAAGACTGGACGGCACTGAGTTCCTTCACAGGTATGTGACAGCTTATTACATGCCCGTTTCCTTCTCCGGCGTCCTGAGAAGGCGGCGGAGAATCATCACATATTGAGCCTAACTTTCTCGGGCATCTACTTGCAAAGAAACATCCTTGAAATCTTTCCCTCATAGTGGGAACTGCGCCTTCAAGTCTAAGCGAATTCGATTCCACAGTTGGGTCGGGCACGGGAGCTGCGGACAAAAGCGCCTCTGTGTATGGATGTGAAGGGAGACTAAGCACTGAACTCGAGGGCCCATATTCGGCGACGTATCCGGCGTATATCACCATGATCTCGTCTGAAAGATATCTCACGACACCAAGATCATGTGAGATGAAAAGATATGAATTCCCAAGTTCCTTCTGTCTATCCTCTAGAAGGTTGAGAACTTGAGCCTGTACAGAAACGTCTAGAGAAGATACCGCTTCATCTGCGACAACTACCTCTGGATTGGCTGAGAAGGCACCTGCAATCGCTACCCGTTGCTGTTCTCCTCCGCTGAGTTCACTGGGAAGTCTATCAAGGTAGGAAGGATCCAATCCGACGGCTAACATGAGTTCTTCTGCCCGCAATTGACTTTCATCGCGCCCAAGGCCCGCAAACCTGCGAAGGGAGCGAAGGATCGTATTCCGGATTCTGAGTTTAGGGTTTAGGGAAGCAGTCGGATTTTGAAAAACCATCTGAATCGCAGAACGTTCGTCCTGAGATCTATTCTCGACTTTGTTAGCCAGACTCTCGTTGTGAAGTTTTATGGTGCCTGATCTGGCCTCGATAAGACCCACAGCTGCCCTAGCAAGTGTCGACTTGCCGGAACCACTTTCACCAACTATACCTAGCGTTCTACCTTTTTTAACATCGAAATCCACCTCATTGAGAGCTCTCACAGGAGTGGAAGTTTCAGGTCCAAACAGTACGTACTTTTTTTGGTGTTTCCCATATTCGTGTGTAAGTTGTTCTGCCATGAGAACTGTTTCGGACTGAGATTGTGGTACCCCAAGAATTTGCTCGACCTCTCCCCATATATCACTATCGACATCGTGTGATCTAATACATCGGACTTCGGAACCATGGGGTGATGAGATTACGGAAGGTGATTGTGTCATACACTTTTCATTAGCGAGCGGGCATCTATCTGAAAACAAACAAAGATCATCGTTTGATTCCTGAGATGAGAATACGAAGCCGGGAATTCTCCGAAGTCTCGTCGTCTCTCCCCCCTCTTGTGGGGGCTTTGGAACACATGAGAGCAATCCTGCGGTATATGGATGCTGTGGCGAGTCGAATAGCTCATAAACAGTAGATTGTTCTACTGTCTGGCCTGCATACATAACTGAAACTCGGTCTGCGACCCGGGCAATTACTCCCAGATTGTGGCTGACGTATAGAATTCCCGCGTTCACTCTCTCTTTCAGGCTTGCTACTAGGTCTAGTATTGTGGCTTCTGTGGTAACGTCCAGCCCAGTGGTGGGTTCATCCATGATAAGTAAATCTGGGTCACAGGCGAGCGCCATTGCTATCATGACACGTTGCTGCATACCTCCACTGAGTTCATGTGGATATCTGTTTCCTATCTCGTCTGGATCTGCTAATCCCACGCTTTCAAAAAGTTCTATGACCCGGTCAGAAGTTTGAGACGAGGATAAATCCATATGTTCCAGTACAACTTCGGCGACCTGAAGGCCTATTTTCATTGATGGATTCAGGGATGTCGTAGGATCCTGGTAGACCATCGCTATGCGGTTTCCCCTTAGCGATCTCAATTCGTTGGCATCGAGGTCAGAGATGCTTTTTCCTTCGAACAGGATGGAACCTTCTATCTCAGCAGTCTTGGGCAGGTATCCCATAATGGCGAAAGCAGCTGTGGATTTGCCACAGCCTGATTCTCCTACTATTCCTAAGACTTCACCTCGAGCGACTTCAAAAGAAGCGTCTCGTACGGCCCTGATTGTACCCCTAGGTGTAAAAAACGATACGGAGAGACCGGCTACAGAGAGTAGCACTTCTCTTTCTTTTTTCATTCGGACCTCACTTCCGGGAGTTGCAGCGCCTGACGTATACCGTCTGCTAGAAGATTCACTCCAATCACCAGTGATCCCATAGCCAGGGCAGGTGATAATGCCACCCATGGTGCCATGGAAAGAAACTCTCGTCCGTCACTGACCATAAGTCCCCAGTCAGGTGTTGGTGGTTGAACACCAAGCCCAAGGAATCCCAGAGAAGCCGTTAAAAGTAAGGCAAAACTCAATCTTAGCGTTGCTTCCACACCTATTACAGGTAATACATTTGGAAGAATTTCACGAAATACGATGTAGTAAAGAGGCTCTCCTCTGAGGCGTGCATTCTGGACAAATTCCAGGGGTTTTACGGTAAGGGAAGCACTTCGTATAACTCTACTATTATTGGGCATAAAGGCTATCCCAATAACCATGATGATTAGCCAGGATTCGTCTATATCAAATCTCTCTGCACCAATAGTGATCAACAGAAGCGCTAATAAAAGTGAAGGAAAAGAGAGTAACCAATCCATAAACCTCATTGATATTTGATCGATCCAACCGCCGAGATATCCACTGGTTATACCAACCACTGTACCAAGGAAGATTCCCAGTGTTGTGCCAATTACGGAAATCCATACTATTGATCTAGCTCCGGCGATAACCCTGCTTAATACATCTCTTCCAAAATGATCTGTTCCAAATGGGTGTGCAAACGTAGGACCTTCAAGCCTATGTTGCAAATTTTCTGCTCCAAATGCAGTAGGAGAATATGGGGTGATAAAAGAGCCGAAAACGGCCAGCAGGAAATGGATCAAGACGATAAACAGCCCAATACGACCACTGGTTGTCTTGGAAGCTATGCTAAAGAACGCTAATAGTTTCGAGATTCCCTTTACGGTCAGGGACGTTAGAACGGAAGAACTTGTATTTCGTATTGATTGTAAAGAGGTCATCCGTATCTAATCCTAGGGTTTAGGAGACCGTATGCCAGGTCTGCTGCCAGGTTGCTGAAAGCGTACACTGATGCAATGACCATTGCTGTTGATTGGAGGAGGCGCATGTCCCTGGTATCGATAGCCATTATCAATAGGCTGCCCACTCCTGGATACGCGAAAACGAATTCTACGACGATGAGGCCTCCAAACATCCATCCAACGTTGTTAGCTATGACTGTTATAGTGGGGATTAGGGCATTAGGAAGTACATGTTTCATAACGACCTGGCGCATAGGAATTCCCTTAAGCACGGCAGTTCTAACATAGTTGCTTTCCATGACTTCCATCACGTTTGCCCTGGCCATCCTAAGAATATATGCGAACAAGGCTCCCGTGATCGTTAAAATAGGAAGGACAAGTACTTCGGGCTTACTCATTATCGTCTCGCCCGGCAACATTATGGTAGAGGAAGGTAGCCAACCAAGTTTTGAAGAAAAAACGAGCATCAATATGACGCCGATGATAAATTCTGGTACAGAGATAGTCAGAAGGCTTCCTATACTTAGGAACCTATCAAGTCGCGAATCTGGGTAGATTCCCGCAAATATTCCTGCAGCGAGCGAAGTAGGCACGGCAACAACAAAAGCTATAAAAGCCAGTAGTGCGGAATTAGGAAGCCTTCTTCCGATCATTTCATTTATTGAAGCGCCAGATCTAGGTGACACACCGAGATCGCCTTGTACGGCATTCCCAATCCAAGAAATATAACGCTCTACGGGATGCCGATCTAATCCCATCTTGATTTGGAGCGCTTCTAGGTTTTCAGGAGTCTTCTGTTGTCCTAGGAGGAGAGATGCTGCATCACCGGGAAGAAACTCGGTTGCGGCAAAAATAGCAACCGAAACACTGAAGAGAGTAAGAAAAATTAACGTTAGTCTGACTGCTAAAAATCTAACGATATTTGATCACTCCTAAAGAGAAGGAACACGATAAATCTTCATCGTATTCGGTTATTGTGCAGCTGACCGGGACTGAATTCCTCGTTGAATTCGAATTCCGGCCAGCTATTAAGCACTTCCTTAAAAATTTCAGTCTTTAAGGTCAGTTTATTCTTTGATCCACCAATCTTCTACAAACGTCCAGTTTCTTGGATGAGCCCTGACGCCTTCAACACGATTCGTATGAGCTACGAAGAAAGGTGTGTACATTAAGTAAATGCTAGGAACTTCCTCTATAAGGATTTCCTGGATTTCTCTCCATTGTCCCTGCCTCTTAGCAAAGTCACCTTCAGTTGCAGCCAATCCAATAAGTTCATCCATTCTGGGATTATTAAAATACGTTTCGTTCCAGACACCGCCTCCTTTTAAGGCCACTGATACTGCCTCGGCTGCTGGGCGGCCATTCCAAGCTGAAACTACCAGAGGATATCCGTCATTCATCCAGATGGATTCCCAGTACGTGGAACTTTCGTGTTTTTTCACTTCTAGATTTATTGGGAGACCCGTAGAGTCTATCGAGGCTTTGACCGCAAGTGAAACATCCAACATCTGACTAAAGT
>DAEN01000056.1 GCA_002495315.1 Thaumarchaeota archaeon UBA141 | reverse complement strand
GGCACCTTACAGGGCACCTTACAGACACCCCTCCAGGCTATCTTAGAGGTCCCTGAAGGAGTCCCTGGAAAGTGCATGGAGGGTCCCTTCGGGGCGAAAGGTGCAGGTGAAGGGTCGATGCTCCCAACAGCACCAGCTATTAGGAACGCGATTCACGATGCCACAGGTGTCTGGATCAATTCTTTACCCATTACGCGGGAACGGGTCTTGGACGCCTTGAGGAACAAAGATTGTAATTAGCGTGTACAGAGTACCATGTACTCTGGGATTATTCTACTTTCGATACGTTTAGTGGTACACATGGACTATACTTGAATCCTTTCGTCTTCTCTTGGAATTCATCTCTTATTTTGGAGAGTTGCTCTGGCTGAGTCAGAAGGTCGACTCCCGAACAGGCAAGGACTTTTCCAGCAACCATGACTGCTTTGTGAGCTATTCCCGTGGTGCCTAGAGCGGTAGCCTGCCAAGAGTGAGGAGGGACACCTTGTGGGAATATGGTCACATACAGGCCTGCAAGGGGTGCTAGCCAACTAACCTCTGCGCTATCAGTCGAGTACCGTCCTGTGATGGTTTGCAAAGGTGAGATGTTCTCCCTTAGAGGTTCCTTCGATTCTCCTCCCATTGAAGCTTGGAGTTGGCGAGCGTAGGTCTTTTCCTCTTCGCTAAACGTTGGAGGCCCTACCAATTGCAGATTTTGGAATTGGATTTCTGCTAATGCCTTGTTAGGCAGAACTTCTCTTATTCCACAGATGAGTTCAATATCTACGGTCGTGCCTACTGCTTGGGCTGCTCCCTTCGCTGCCTCTACCAACCGCGCGTAAATACTGTCGACCATGGGGCGCGTGGGAGCGCGGACGTAGTACCATGACTCGGCCCTTTCGGGCATTACGTTTGGGGCTTTCCCGCCGTCCGTGATTACCCTGTGAACTCTAACCGCGTCTGGGAAGTGCTCCCGAAGTAGGCTTACGGCAGTTTCCATGACCTCCAGTGCACTCAGAGCGTTGACGCCCAGCTCGGGACTGATGCCAGGATGTGTAGGCTTCCCATGAAAGACAAATTTCACCGAGTTATTTGCCAGAGAACTTCCCACCCTGACCGTGTTCTCAGCTCCTGGGTGCCATGAAAGAACTGCATCAAGTCCATCGAAGGAGCCCGCGTTGGCCATTTCGACCTTTCCGTAAAGCGTCTCCTCAGCTGGTGTGCCAAAGAGTTTGATTGTCCCCGTTAAGTCGTGCTGCTTCATCGCCTCTTTAAGGCCCAAGGCAGCAGCTGTGCTGGCCACGCCATAGCAATGATGGGCATCTCCATGGCCTGGCCCACCGGCTATCACCGGATCTCTATAGGTAACGGCCTTCTGTGAGAGGCCTGGTAATGCATCATACTCTGCTATGATGCCTATAACCGGGTTTCCTGAGCCGAAGGTGGCTATAAAGGCGGTCGACAAGGATGCAATTTTTCTAGTAACTTGAAAGCCGGAGGATTCTAACTCGTCAGCTAAGAGTTTAGAGGATTTAAATTCCTCCAAGGCAGGTTCAGCGTAATTCCAGATCTCGTCATTGATCTTCGCAATTTGTTCTCTATGGTTATCAATCCAACCCATCGCCGTCTCCTTTGGATACGAAGCCATCACTTCATCTTGATTCCGTTGACATTCATAAAGGATTACAAATGCTCATGTAAATATTATGACATTTGATAATAAGTAATAACGTTTAATAGGGCACTTGGGGTCCCTCATGGTATATGATAGATAAGGCCATGGCTTTCGGTGTCATTGGTATTGTAGCACTTTTAGTAGGAGCAGGCTCCTTTGCATATACTGCTTCGGTGGTTGGCGGCCTAGCTAGTCAGGATCAGATCGACGAGCTGAAATCCTCGATCGCCAAGTCCACGAGTGATATTGATTCTTTGCGTTCGCAGATCACAAGCGGCGAGACGCGTCTTGCTGAGGCTGAAGAAGTGTTGGAAGCGGCCAAGGCAGAAGCTGCCTTCATTGCTGCTGCCAAGGCAGAAGCCCAGGATGGTGACCTCATCATCTATGGTTCTATGGATGCTCCTGATATGCTTAAGATCATGTGGCCGGCCTTCAAGGCCAAATACCCATGGGCAGGAGATGTGGCGTACATAGAGGGCTTTGGGAGTCTTATGAAGAGGTTCCAGGAAGAGGCTGCTCGAGGAGTAAGAACTGCTGATGTTCGCATAGACGGATCTGAACGGGCATTCTTGGATATGGCATTGGGCTTGCCGGGATCTCTTGAAACGAGTTCTGATGAGCTTTACGCGCCGACACAGATTGTACAAAACAAGCTACGAAATGGCTACCTTATTCCAGGTGCCATCTTTTACAATACGGACCTCGTCTCAGCAGCTGATGCACCCAAATCATGGGCCGCTCTAGCAGATCCTGAATGGAAGGGAAAGATTCTGTTCGCAGATCCCAGATTGGGAACTGAGGGAATAGATGCTTGGGCAACTCTAGTTGAAGGCCTTGGAGAGGAAAAGGCTAAGGAACTTGCCAAAGGCATATTCTTAGACAACGAAGCCGTACCAGCGGATACCTATGGAACTACTGCGTATAACAAGATCCTGGCGGGCGAATACGCAATAAGTGCTGGATTGATCAATGATGTCATACAGCAGCCTGCAGGTGCTCCAGTCGGATATTCAGTACCAGAAGAGGGTGTAACGGTCGCTACGTCATGGGTCTATACATTCAAGGACACCCCTAAGCCCAACCTTTCCAAACTCTTCATTACTTGGTATCTAAGTCCTGAAGGTCAGACCCAGATAGCCGTCACTGGAAGAACTCCTTCATTAGCTTCACTCCAAGGACCTGGTACGCTACAAGACCAAGTCCCCGATGCTAAACTGATGGTCATTCCAGAGTCATACTTCTCCGACCCCGATGGCTGGCGAATAAAACTAGTTGCTATGTTCGAGGAAGTCGGACTCCCATCATAGAAGTCTCCCAAACGACTTTTTGGGATACTTCTTCTCGAGTCACATAGAGTGTAGGCTGGGCAAGAGTCTATCTGCAGATTTTTAGCTCTCTGAGCTCTTGTACTAGTTGCAATCCACTCAAACTTCATTGTCGAAACGCCGCAAGAAGACACAAACGATAACTAACGCCTATGAGATGAGCATGGCGGTGCAACTTCTCCTATTGGATAGGAAAAATAGGAGGAATACTCCTTGGCCCTGAAAGGCTCTCCAATTCTAACGATAATCGCCTTAGCTATCAGCTTCCTGGTAATTGTTCCCATCGGCTTTCTAATTTTTGGAATGTTCTGGACCACGTCTCCGGGGCTACCAGGCGAACTAACGCTAGAGTATGCACAAGAGGGTTTCGCTATCGGAGAACATGCTACACTTCTACTCAATACAGGCATCTTCGCTGGAGGGTCCACGATCCTTGCGATAGGTATTGGCGTCGCTCTCGCTCTTGTATTAAAGCGGACTGATACTCCTGGCAGGAAATTTTTCGACGCGGTCATCCTGGTGCATTTCGTCTTCCCGTCATTCTTGGGTGATATAGCTTGGACAATGCTGCTAAGTCCAAGACATGGACTTTTGAACTATCAGCTCATGAGACTCTTTGGCCTGGAATCTGCTCCCTTTAACATCTACACGCATGAGGGAATGATCTGGAGCCAAGGTATTGGGCTCGCAGCACTTGCATACCTACTTATCCATCCAGCCGTTGCCAATATGGATCCAGTCCTCGAAGAGGCCGCGCGGATTTCAGGAGCTAGCATTAAAAGATCGATCGGAAAAGTTACGCTCCCCATTCTATTTCCGTCCATTTTGGCGACTGCCCTGCTGCTCTTCATGATTAGCCTACGGTCGTTCGAAACACCCACGTTCATAGGCCAGCCGGGAGGAATTAAGGTGTACATGAATGCCATCTACGAAAATATCGAATTAGTCATTCCGTCTAGATACGGGGTTGCGTCAACTCAGGCCACAGTACTGCTCGTCTTGATGCTAGTTGTAGTAGTCCTCTATCTGCAGTCTACTAAAAGGCTTAGCAAATATGTGTCGATAACGGGGAGGGGCTATAAGCCTAGGGTCATCCATCTGGGAAGATGGAAATTTGCAACTCTTGCTTTTGCGGGTGGATATATTTTCTTGTCAACATTCATGCCATTTATACTCCTTTTCTTCGTTTCGTTGGTTCCGTTTTATGCAACAACCCGAAATATGCTAGAAAATATGACTCTTGCCAACTATACTCAAGTATTGTTAGATGAATTAATGATAAGTGGAGCTATCAACAGCACTCTTATCGCAGTATCGGCGGCCGTAGTAACTACTATGGCAGGCGCCTTCCTCGCATACATGGCGTTTCGAACAAGAATAAGAGGCAAGCGCGTCTTCGAGGCCATTGCTATTCTTCCCATGGGGTATCCAGGCTTGGTCTTCGGGCTGGCTCTACTTTGGACTTTTCTGACCGTCTTCAGACCAATCTTTGGTACGCCATGGGCTCTTGTCATAGCTTACATGGTGATTTTTCTTCCTCTTTCTATGAGATCCCTTTCAAATACGATGATGCAAGTTCATACTGAACTTGAAGAGGCTGGGGCGACAGCGGGAGCCTCTTGGATGAAGACGATGCGTTTAATCACACTACCGCTCATGAAGCCGGCCATCATAAACACCTTCATACTAATCTTGGTTTATGCGTATAGGGAGGTGGGGACCGCTGTGATGCTCGCTGGACCTGGAATGTATGTAGTTCCAGTCTTGATATTGTTCTGGTGGCGATCTGGCTATCTCCCAGTAGTTGCGGCGGCCACACTCATCTACGGTGGACTGATGGTCATGACACTCTTGGTAGCAAGATTTCTACTCACATCTAGAGGGAAATCAGCCTAACATGTCAACTCTGACCAATTATCTGCAACTAGTCAACAACTGTCAGGATTTGCAAGGTCATTACTTGTACTGGTTGGTCGGCCTCAGTCGAGTCCGTTTCCTAGAGGAATTGTGGCACGTCTACTAGAACCGTTGCCTTCAGGCCTTTCTCAGAGGCCCAAAAGCCTTTGTACGTTTCCTCCGAGTATATTCGTCCTGGCTGTATCAGAAATACTTGCTCTCCACACCTTGGCGATCTCATCCATAGGACTGAAGAATGGATAGTCAGACCCATACATTATCCTATCAGGACCTACGACATCGACTGCATGTTCTATCGTCGCTACGCTACATCCAGTAGTTTGAAAGCTGACCTTTGATTCCTGAAGGCTCTTTCGAGTGACACCGCCCATATGGGCACACCAGACCTTTGGAGAATTGTATATTGCCACAACATCGTCGACTAGGTTAGAGCTGGCTAAATTCCATTCCCGATCAACGTTTTCTTGAGTCTCATTGGCGGTGTGTAAGTCTGGGCTGTCAACGTGGAAAAGCACCGGGATATCCAGATCCTTCGCAGTCTCGACTAAAGCCAGTACCGAGGGATGATTGATGGGGACTTTTGATACTAAAGGGTGAATCTTCAGTCCCACTAACCCTAGCTCTTTAATTGCTCTAGATAACTCCCTGATCGCTTCCTCCTTAGCATTCGGATCAACGCTAGCAAATCCAATTAGATTGTCTTTGTGTTGTGCCACAAACCTCGCAGTCATGTCATTATTCTTTCCCATTTCAGCCCTGTTCCGAGGAATATTCCAGGTGATAGCACGATCTATGTGCAACATTCCAAGAAATTTTAGGATTAGTTCAACCCTCTGCTCACTCCCACCTGCTCCACCGGCATGGGCGTCTATTATCAATGACAATAGAATTCGGTGCAAACATACTAAACTTTTGCGTTCAAAGTATCTCACAATTCGTCCGCGATTGTAGGGCATCTAACTGCAAGATTGTACTCCCTGG
>DAEN01000028.1 GCA_002495315.1 Thaumarchaeota archaeon UBA141 | reverse complement strand
AGCTTGATCTCACGAATAGATCCACGCGGGATTTTTTGAACCATCTCTCATCGCTCGAAGAAACCACTACAGCTTCTATCTCTTGATCGTAGGCGGTTGAGGCGGACAGGACTTCCCTCCTTTCCGTTCTTCTATACTGATCTCGACGAAAACCTCTTTCGCCATAGAGGAATGACATCGGGATTGGCTACATATCTTGGAATCTCACCCTCAAGAGCACGAAGACAATTTTCTACCTGTACTTCAGCCATGCGTGAACGCGCTTCAGGAGTGGCTGCAATGACGTGAGGGGTAAGCCAGATTTTGTCAGCTATATCCGTACTCAGGAGTGGACTCTTACTGTGGAGTGGTTCAGGCTCAAAGACATCTAGAGCTGCTCCGGCTATCCATCCTTCTCTGAGGGCTCGGGCTAATGCTAGATCATCAAGGATGGTCCCTCTGGCCGTATTTACAAGGTAAGCTGTATTCTTCATCATTCGTAATTCTTCCTCACCGATCATCCTGGAGGTTTCTTCTGTCGCGTTACAATGTATGGTGACGAAGTCTGATTGCCTGAGGAGACTCTCCAGGTTTACTGGTTCAGCACCGACGAATTCGAATCTGTCCATAGGGATATAGGGATCGTAAGCGACGATCTTGAGTTCCCACGGCTCAAGCAGGCGAGCTAGTCGCGACCCTATTCTACCCAAGCCGATTATTCCAACTGTCTTGCCTCTCATGTAGGTGCAAAGGAGACTCTTCCAAAAGCCTGACCTAAGAGAGTGTTCTGCAGATTTTAGACTCTTTGACAGGGCTAGAATCCTCGCAACAGTGCCTTCTGCTACAGCTACGTAATTCTCAGAAATAGGTGTATGTGATACCAGAATGCCAAGGCTTGTGGCTGCCTCAAGGTCGATCTTTTCTAGTCCTATTCCAAACTTGGCGATCGTCCTTAAACGACTACTTGCTTCCATTACAGGCCTGGTACAACTCTCCCATGAGCTAACCATCATGGCATCGCTACGCCTAGCTATGTCGGCAAGCTCGTTCTTGGAATACGGTTGAGAATCAGTCGCAAATCTACCGAATTCGCACTGACATCCTGCTGCCTTGATTAGCCGATCTATTTTTGCTTGTTCCGCTTTGTGGCAGACTACAAACACATGAGCGTTGTCGGACATAAAAGAAGAAGAAGCGACGGCGATATAAATAGCATCTAACGCAAATTAATTTACATTGCATGAATGTGTCATGGAAATCTCAAAAAAGAAGGCCCTTGAATAGATTGGAAAATGCTGAAGACTAGAGTTTCGTGCGGTTTAATAACGGCTCCTGCGGGCAAATAGTCGAGGCGAACCAATTGCCTGTATGGGACGATGTGATTACGGAAAAAGACAAACAAGTTTACGAAAAGGCAGGATATGGCAGAAGAGGAGGCTTAGGGAAGAATCCTGCCATCCTGGTTATTGATGTTACTATCGGATTCGTTGGCGACAAGCCTGAGCCGATCTTACAATCAATCGAGAAGTTTCCTAACAGTTGCGGAGAGGATGGCTGGAATGCAGTACAGCGGACTGTAGAGCTCTTGGAACTCGGTAGGAGGAAGCATATCCCTATATTCTATACTGCGGGAGCACCGAAGGTAGATGACGTAATAGCTGGCAAGTGGGCTTTCAAGCACCCTCGTACAATGGAAGAAATGAACCGGGCGTCCAATACTCCTGATGCAATACCGCCAGAAATAGCCCCACAAAAAGGTGATATCGTCATCACGAAATTGAAGCCGAGTGCCTTTTTTGGAACGGCGCTAGTTAGTCACCTTGTTTCGTTGGGTATAGACACCATTCTGGCTACGGGTTGTACTACTAGTGGATGCGTCAGGGCAAGTGTGATAGACGCTTTCTCTTACAACTATAGTGTTGGTATTGTTGAAGAGTGTACATTTGATCGAGGAGAGGTACCTCACAAAGTCAATTTGTTCGACATGAATCAGAAATACGCTGACGTTGTTTCTCTTTCAGCGGCCAAAGAATATCTTAGTTCGTTCCCCGATGGCGGACATTCGTAGATTGGTCTAAACGACTATTTCTTCTAAAGCTAACTAGCGTTCATTCTACTACTCTTGACTCTGAACTATTGGCCGTCTGAGGCGGGTTTGGGTTCAGATTGGGTTCGAAAATGTGCTAAACCGCGTTTGTATGACTTTAGCTGTTGTTCCAGGAATACGATGTCCTCTCCCAGCTCGCGTACGCGTTGTCTTTTCATGTCTTTCATCTGAAGTTGATGGAGTTCCTCTCGTGCTTCATCGATCAACTGCTCGACCTGGGCTTCATACAGAGTATCCATTGGATATCTTCTATCTGGTAGATTTAGTGTATAAAGTATTTGTCTTAAGTGGGTTAGATCATTCAAGTTCTATTTTGAAAACTTGGTAGAACATCATCGGCAAATTTCTTCATTTGTTCAATTGGATCCATTGCATGGAAGACGAGTACAAATGTTTGTGCTCCAGCTTTAAGGAAGGATTCAAACTTTGTTGCAACATCGGCCGGGGTACCTAAAAATGCTCTTTCTAGATGTGTATCGCTAAAACTTACTTGATAGTATTTTTCCATGAGAGTCCGTCCCTCTTCAAATGCTTTCTCTCTTACATCATTGATGTTGATCCATACTTCCATGGCTCTGTGAATTGATTGTGGGTCTCGTCCCCGCTCCTGAGCCAACGTTTGAATGGTGGTCCATGACTGGTCAAACTCGGAAGGCAATGCTGGTCCCATGAACCAACCATCTCCGAGCTGGGCTACTCTATCAAATGGCTTGGTATTTGTTCCTGGCTCTATTCTAGTGCTAATACTGCCCCAACCGCCTGCTCCAATCCAGATGGGAGGATGTGGCTGTTGGAGTGGCTTGTACCCGAGAGTGACATCCTGGAGGTGCACATACTTCCCTTCAAATGTCACAACATCTTGAGTCCATAGTGCTTTGACCGCTTCAATGGACTCGACCATTGCCATTCCTCTACCTCCTTTTGGCAATCCAAAGACTTCTGCTTCTTTTGTCATGCCTTTGGCAGGTCCTCCACCTATGCCTGCACCTAGTATTGTTCGTCCATCTGAGATACGATCAAGTGATGCCCATGACAGTGCTGTCCAAACTGGGTGTCGGAGATGTGGTTGGAAGATACTTGTGCCCAACTTTATTCGACTTGTCCTTGCTGCTAGAGCGGAGAGCACCAACAACGGTTCAAGCCGCGGTTTTGCAATAGCGCTATCTCCTACCCAGAGTGAGTCAAAGGCTAACGCCTCTGCGAGTGAGCCCGCCTCAAGTAGTCGATTCGTGGAATAATCGGGAAGATATAGCGGTGCACGGTTGTTTACATATATTCCAAACATTTGAAGGCCTCTGAATCTGAATTTCTAAAGGTAGTATTAAGATCCTCGTGTCTTGAACTACATGTTTGGTGTTGTTCTTTCTCGGTTACTCTGATCTTCATAAGAACGAAAAAGTCGATTGCTTATCATAAGATTGAATATGCCTTATATGAGTAATCATAGGATTGGGTGACTGCACTCTTGAAGGTAGCTTTAGCTCAGATCAATACTAGCGTCGGGGCAATTGATGAGAATGTCTCTACGATCAAGCATTTCATCAAAAAGGCGCAGGAGGCAAACGCTGAGCTGATACTGTTTCCAGAGATGACAGTTACTGGATATCCTCCTCAAGACTTGCTTTATGAAGAGGGATTCATAGAAGCGAACAACAGAGCTCTCAAGGAAGTTGCTCGCGTAGCTTCGCGAATCGTTGCGGTTGTAGGATTTGTGGACACAGATCCAAGTAGCAGAGGTAGTGATGGTACTGTTGCGAAGTTCAACGCTGCTGCCTTACTAAAGGAGGGAAAGATTATCGGGGTGCAACACAAAACACTTCTCCCTACTTATGACGTCTTTGACGAGACTCGATACTTTACAGCTGCGACACGTCACACTGTTTTCTCGATAGGTTCGGCAAAGATCGGCGTCCAGATTTGCGAAGATCTATGGGATGAAGACTACCTGACGAAAGTAACTCAAAGGCAAGTAAGTGATGGTGCACAAGCGATCTTCAACCTATCTGCGTCTCCTTTCTACGAAGGGAAGACCAAATTACGTAAAGATCAGCTTTCTAAGAAGGCAAAGGAGTACTCCACTCCTTTCTTCTATACGAACTTAGTGGGAGGTCAAGATGAACAGGTATTTGACGGAGGCAGCATGGCCGTGGATGCGCGCGGTAGACTCATTGCTATTGCAAAGCTGTTCGATGAGGATCTTACAATAGTTGACATTGACATCTCAAGTGGAGAAGGAGCTTCAATCTCGTGGCCTAGATACAGAAAAGAAGAGCAGATCTACCGCGCCTTGGTCCTCGGGATACGAGATTACTTTCGAAAGACTAACTTTACTCACGCTATCGTTGGCCTGAGTGGTGGAATCGACTCGTCGCTTACTGTGGCTCTTGCAGTGAGTGCCCTTGGCAAGGATCGAGTGACCGGAATCGCAATGCCGTCTGATTTTTCAAGTAAGCATAGTCTGGAAGATGCTACGGCACTAGCGAAGAACCTTGATGTCAATTTCGCGGTCGTTCCGATTCAATCTGTCTTGCGCTCGTTTGAGAATACATTACAAGGACTCTTCAAAGGACTTCCACGCGACGTTGCAGAAGAAAATCTTCAAGCCAGGATTAGGGGAGGAATATTGATGGCTCTGGCAAACAAGCGGAAGGCCTTGGTAGTATCCACTGGAAACAAAACAGAGCTGGCTTTGGGATACTGTACGCTTTACGGTGATATGGTGGGAGGATTGGCCGCCATTGGGGATGTCAGCAAGACTGGAGTTTACTCTTTAGCCAAGTTCGTGAACGACCGGGCAGGCAGGAATGTAATCCCTCGACGAGTCTTTCGAAAGCAGCCATCAGCGGAGCTAAGAGAAAATCAAGTAGATCCATTCGACTATTCCGTAATAAGCCCACTAGTTGATGAGATCATTGAACGAAGAGCTACTCCAAAAGTTCTTCGAAAGAAAGGCTACCTGAGAACGGATATTGATGACACTTTTAGACGCGTTTTTGCGGCTGAATATAAACGACGTCAAGGTCCACCGACGATAAAAATAACCCAAAAAGCCTTCGGGATAGGTCGAAAGTATCCTGTTGTAAACCGACTCCCAACGGATTGAGAAGTTAATGCGGTCTTAGATTATGTGCAGAAATATCTGTGGTTCTACATTCTAATGACTTAGCGAAATACCAATAAGGGCCGCGGAATCATCTTATGAATAATATCTATATGAAGAAAGTAGTCCTTGTTGCTCTCGCGCTGGTAGTAGTAACAGCTGTTGCTGCTGGATGGTTTCTGACTACCTACTATGCACGAAATCAGCAAGATGGTTATTCGGGTGACTTTCGTGGTGCTGTCTTCCAGCCACCAGCTAAGGCTCCTAATTTTGTGCTAACTGATCAAGATGGAAGAGAGGTCCGAATGAGCGATCTACAGGGAAAGGCTGTTGTATTGACCTTTCTCTATACTGCCTGTCCTGACGTCTGTCCTGCTATTGGAGGTAAGTTTGCTTCTCTTCAAGAGCAGTTCCACTCTGAACTCGATAAGAAAGTAAAATTCCTTGCTATTTCGGTGGATCCAGAATACGACACTGCTGAGAGGATTAAAGAGTTCAACACGAAATTTGCTGTAGATCTAACCTACCTAAGCGGTGACAAGGAAACTCTGGAGCCTATATGGCAATCTTTCGGTGTTGCTGTTCAACAAGTTGTGGCTAATGGGACTGCAACTACGGACGTGCAACATCGCGACGATGAAATGCCTCATCCATCTGCTCTAGACTATTTTGTAGGCCATAGTAATGTGGTCTACTTAATAGACGCAGAAGGAATGATGAAGGCTGTCCACCTAGGGAACGTGTGGTCTCCAGTAGACCTTCTGCACGACATCAGGCTCCTCTTGACATAGTTCCGGATAGTTTGATAGGGTCGCAAAAAAAATCGACTAGCTTGAACTTCGTCTTCTTCGACTGTTCACGATTAAACCTATGACCGCGAATATAGATAGCGAGAGTGCCAGTTGGAGCACGCCCACTGTACTCTCAAGCTCAAAGTGTGACTGAGAAAGTTCTTTTTCTTTCTGACTTGGTTCCGACATTAAGGACTGCAGCTCAGCTATCTCATCAGCTTGAAACTTCTCTTTCTCGCTTGCAGTACTAAGCTGATCCTCTGCGACGGCGAGTCGCTTCTCTAGTTCGTCTATTATTTGCTGGTTACCTAGTTGGTCTTCTTGAAGAACTCGAAGTAGTTCTTCATTCCGTTGCAACTCTTCCTCTAGACCTTCAAGTCTGAAGCTGCCGGGCTGAACTTGGATTGATAGTGGCTCGCTGGTTGAAGGAAGGTGGTTTCCATCGCCCAGAAACCTTGCGCGGATGATACTGCCATGCATGAAGTTATAGTGATGAATTGTTACAACCATGTCCCCGAAGACCACAAATGTTTCTTGGCTTGTGGACGAGCCATCACCAATCTTCGTCCAGCCATCTTTCGACTGTTGCTGTAGAATCCGATCCATGAGCAGCAGTGATGCACTATCTGGTCGCGTTTCTATGATGAAGAGGCCTTTGGTGGGTGGATCGACGACGACCTCAATGACAAGTTGTTCATCTGTGAATACAGAGACCTGGGGAACATGTAGTGTCGTTGTAGTTGGCAGCTTAAGGATCTGGATGACTTGTACCGTTGTGGCAGTTATCTCCTTCCCATCTGCAATCGAAACTGCTCTGATCCAATGTTCGCCAGCAAAAGGCGGCTTCCATTCAACAATTGCGCTATCTTTTACATAGATGGGTGATGTTACATTCTCCCAAATGCCGTTAACGCGCCTTGACTGGATCACTACGTATTCATTCTCTGTCTGTGGATAATTATTCACTAAAAGAGGGACGGTTTCCCCGAAGCTTATCTGGTTTCCCGGTTGAGTGAGGAGCAAACTGGTGATGTGGAGGTCACTCCAAGTGTTGGGATGGTCATCATATGCAGTGGAGGGAAATTCTACAGATTCAATGTTCACGTACCCGGAGGGAGTTCCCGCGGCATCGGACTGAATAATCATGAAACCTAGCGTAGATCCGTTGGAGGCTTCAATAGGAATCATAAAGATGACACTCCAGTAATCGTCCATGTTTGTAGTAGTGTATGAGAGACGTTTGTAGCCGGAGATCTCCCACTCGTTTCTTCTCCCCTCGTAGATTTCCAAAGAACCTCCCCTGTCAGCTGCAAAGAGGTACTGTTCGTTCTTTGGTCGATTTTTCCCTTGATGTTCGAGATCTAATGCTAGGATCACGCGATCGTTATGCAAAGGCGTTGAGTCGGCAAGGATTATTTCAACGCTAAGTATACGAGCTTTGTCAAGATATGCGAATTGTACCTTGCTCTCCTGATTGTTTGGAGCAGAAAAATAGGCTGTCGAAGTGGCGTCTATTCCATGTGGTTTCTCGGGAGAAGGCACACCGTGAATTAAGGGCACATCGATCCGGGTAGATTTGTGGACTTCTAGAGGAATGGGTGTGTGAGCTTCTATAGGAATGACGTAACCTGTGGCAATGGAGATCAGTAGGACTGTCAGGGTTAGCGTGACAGTTCTGCGCACGGTTTACATTATTGTATCTGCTTCTTAGGTGTTGCCACTTGTGAGTGAGGATAACTAACGATGTTTGTATTGGAACAAGATTCGTCACTCAAAGATATTATAGTAGAGTCCAATAGAGCTAAGACGGGTAAAACCCTTGGAAATTGGGCAAAATAACGACCCGAAAGACCAATCAGGTCCACATTGGTGGACAACTTATCCATAAGTCTTATATAATCATCTGGGGAAAAAAGCCCACAAACATAGGTGTATTCGTAGGGTGAACAATATCCTTTCTCAGAAGGTAGACCGTAAAGTAGTCCAGAAGATACTTGCCGTCTTCACGATGGCAATTCTCGCAAGTAGTGGCTCTATTATTTTGTTACCAGCCACTGTTCCTGCCGCATATGCGGCGGTTACTCCCACAGTATCAAATACTGTGTTGGGGGAGACCAATATTATCCAGATCGATATAGACGACTCGAATCTCGACAAAGACTCTGATTTTCCTGAGGTGGTAGTCACCCAGGATGATACGGCAGATCAGAGTCTGTTCTTCACAAGAATGACTGATGGGTCTTTCAGGGCGTACATGGCCTCTGATGCTGCAGATCTCGCCTCCATAGAGGATCTGCCATTGAGAGGGACTCACGACTCTGATGACGGCGCAGTCGAAAATAGTTCACCATTTGACTATGCCGTTGACACTGATGCAGATTCCGAGAACGAAGTCCTCTTTGGCGTAAAGCGAGGTGTTGGCGCTGGCAGCAAGATTCCGGCATATCCAGGAACTCCACGAACTGAAACAACTGCAACTGGCGATATTACTGGTGATGGCGACGCCAATGACAGTGATATCCTCATAGACCCGAGATTTGTAAGCGACGTTGAGAGTATCATTGGCACTGCAGATAGTATCGACCGAGATACCTGGCCAATAGTCCAGCTATTCGACCTCGACCAAGATGACGACTTTAAGATTGAATACACAACTGCAAGCACTGAAGTCGCCATGACATCTGACTTGGCTGCAGGCGACGACGATGAAAGTGTGCTTGACATTGTAAGCGTTGATAGAACTAGCGTTCCAACAGAGGGACTGCTCAGGGTAACCGTATCCTGGCCAGAACGGAACTTGGATCCAACTGCAGAAAACGATGAGCTTATCGCTGCTTTCTTCCGTGTGAACGGAGAGGACGTCGATGTTGACGAAGACTCTGGCACATCTGATGATGCTGGCGACCACGATATCTTCCATGCAACGCAAGACGGAAACAACGGCAATTTCGTAATGCAGATAAGCATGGAGGAGGATAATGCCCAGGAGCCAGAGCAACTCAATGATGCTGGTAGCGGTACCGCAGGTGTCCTTGACAACAATGATGCAGTAGAGATCATTGTCCTCGACTGGGACTACACTGGCGCTATAACCGACACATCAGCAGAATTCTCTGTGGGTGAAGATACCACTGCCAATTTCCCTGACAATACCCCAGACGACGGCTTTGGTGGTGCTACCGGTCAACTAGATATTCCTGGTGACCACGGCGATAGGACCACTGTCGTTGTAACTGAGTCTGATGGAAGTCTAGAACTCATCGGCACTCCAAGTTACAACAGTGATCTGACAATCAGAATCACTGACGAGGACTTTAACGTCGACACTGAAGACGATGACAGCATTGATGGCGATGCAGACGGAGACGGTGACTCTACACTAAACCTTGTCATAACCTTCGATGGTGCAACTGACGTCGTTGCAAGTGTTAACCCAGAAGAGACCGGCGATAATACCGGAGTCTTTGAGGCAACAGTGGAATGGAGATTAGCGGCAACTCACGCAAAAGTTGCTGGTGAGGATACTGACGAGCTAATCATGTCATTACCAGCAGACAATCCTGCAAAGGATCTAGACGTTGACGTAGTCTATGATGACCCTACAACACTTGTAAGCACGGCTGACAGGGAACAATCCGAAGACTTCTCCACAACTGAAGGGTCACTTGCTCTCGACAAAGCTACATACACTCTATCTCTGCTAGACACAGTAAAGATGTCATTCACCTTACCTAATGCAAACGATGACACTTCCTCTATCGAAACTCTGCGTATCGATATCTCTGACACCGGTGACGGTCAAGCTGGTGAATACGTAGAAGTCATTCATCTGCAGACAGGACAAGAAGTCGGTGAAATCCGAATGCTGACAACCAAGACTGATGAGGATAGAGAAACAGCTGACCTAAGTGCTGAACTTTCTGGGGATATCATCCTCACAGAAACAGGCGCTAACACCGGTATTTTCGAATCTGGATATGTTGACCTCAGTGTCCTAGATGAGATTGATGCCGTTGCAGAATTCGCGGTTGCTACCAAGCTTCGTCTACAGTACTATGACGATGCTCAAGACGATGACATTACTGTTGACGTAGACCTCGATGAGAGCCTGTCGACTGGAACTCTCTCTCTAGACAGGGACAAACTGGGTATAACAAGTGCCGCAACAATAGCACTTGCACCTGATATCGAAGTCACCGTATCTCTCACCGATGCTGATGAGAATGGTGATCCCTTGCTAAGAGAAGAGGCAACAATAGATCTAACTCTCAAATCTGGAGGCGGTGATACACTATACTTCGATGACGACAACGACGCCGACGTTGCCGCCGCCGACTCTACTGACGAGCTCATTCTCTACGAGAGTGCTGTCGACAGTAGTATCTTCGAAGGCAAGATCACCATGAGGATAAGTGAAGTAGGAACTGACTTCCTCTATGACAACGACGGAGACCAGACAGACGAGACAATCCAAATTCTAGAATCTGATGATGACGAAATCGATCCAGAAGACTTAGTCAATGCGAGACTCACATACGACTATGACGATGATAGTGTGGACATCGATCTAGTATTCACTGCTAGGACCGCTGTCATCACAGCCAGTGCAACAACAGTCGATGTCGGTGACGAGATCACAATCACACTCACTGCACCAGACTTCAACCTAGAGCCTGACGATACAGAGGATCTAGACGGTACTGGCGAGCACGAGTCTGCACTGAAATTCGTCGACGCTGACGGTGATAATGTCGCAATTAACCTTGGTCTAGAGGAGACTGGAGACAACACTGGAATATTCACAGTCGATATAACCATAGGCGATGCAGTTACAACTGCTAGCGCCACCGACGATGACTTGTCCTGGCCAGATGAGGTAAAGGCAGGAGAAACCCTCACACTAAAGTTCGTTGACGACGTTCTAGCCTCTAGCTCCTCCGGCGAGCTTGTGGACGACACAATCGAGCTAGACATCGCGGTCAGTGCTCACACAGCTACACTCACACTGGACAAGACCGAGTATGGCCCATACCAAGAGGTCACGGTGACCCTGGTAGACGCTGACCTGAAACTCGTTCCAGATGACTATACAGACAGCACCTTCCCAGTGCTCTCCAGGATCAGGACCAACGGAGAAAGCCTGAACACTGCTGAGATTGGCTCTGCTGGTAGAGACATCAACGAAACCGGTGAGAAGGACGGAGATGATACCTTCGAATGGAAGTTCACCATGGACACCGACTCTGACAACACAGGTGACGCAACCAAGAAAGTCCTAGTCGATGTAGCAGACGTTGGTCTAGACCTTCTAGAAGTGTTCTATGAGGATGGAGAGGATGCTGGTGGAGATGACTTAGTCATCAAAGACACTGCAGACATCCGCACTAGAACAGGAGTTATCACTGTAACTCCAACTGTCATAGACATTGACGAGACATTCAGTATCTCACTCGTCGACGCTGACGCAAACGCTAACGATGACATCATCGAAACAGTCACCGTGGAAGTCTCTAGTGAGACCTTCCCAGGCGGTCAGGACATTACACTGACTGAGACTGGTGACGACACAGGCATATTCGAGAACGCAGTAATCACTGTGGTGGACACTATCCCAGAGGGCAGTCAGATATGGGCGAGTGTAGAGGACACAATCACCATTGAGTACGAGGATACACTCGACGACACTGGTGACGACTTGAAAATAACAGCGTCCCTACGGGTAGGAGTAATTCCAACCTTCCCAGTGCCCGCATCAGGAGCGAAGGTGGTCAATACTGCAGGAACCACACTAGATGCTAGCGCAATCTCCACAGGCAGTCTAGTAATCGTCGAGACATCAGTCACGAACGATGCACCAGTAGCCCAAGACTTCGCATACATAGTGCAGATCAAGGATACAGACGGAGTCATCGTGATGTTCAACTTCCAGACGGGAGAGTTGGCAACAGGTGCGACTCTTAGTCCAGGAATCAGCTGGGTACCAGCCACTAGCGGAGCATACACAATCGAAATCTTCGTATTCGAAAGCCTTGCAACACCAAGTCCACTCTCAGAGCAACTCAGCCTGAGTGCCACGGTAGTATGAGGTTGAGGTAACCTCATACCACCATACCTTTTTGAGGTGAACAAAAATGCAAAAGTCCAGAAGCATAACAACAGCACTAGTGATGGCAGTTCTCCTCTTCGGGATCGGCATGCCAGCGGCCTACGCACAACTTACGATTAGTACCCCGAGCACAGGATCTGTCTACAACCCCGATGACCTTCTAACGGTCACCGGTAATGCAGTAGCAGGAAGCGCTGTTAGCATTACAATAAGAAATGCTGCAGATGAGCCAATCGCGGTCGCTCAGACAACTGCAACGAGTGGGGCTTACAGTAAGGAAGTCTTACGGTTCTCAACTACAATGGCCTATGGAAACTACAAAGTCGTTGCCTTCTCAGCTGGAGAAACGGTCAATGTTACAGTAGAGTTCAAGGCCACTGGAGCGACGACAACAACCACAACAACTACTACTGCCTCAGACCATGGTGATACGGTCGATGCAATCGCAACCAAGGTAGACGCACTCACAACTAAAATCGACGCAGTTGCAGCTCAGGTGAATGAAAATGCAGCGGCGATAGACGCACTTGGCGGTTGGGCAACAGCTGCTAACGTCAACTCAGCTAAGACTGCGATAGTTGGACGGATTGCAACAGCTGAAAACGGAATCAATACATCAGTCTCTAATGTCCAAGGCGCTGTAGAGAATGCAGTGAGTGGCGTTAGTGGACGTGTAGGAACAGCACAAAGTGCAATCGTCGGTGAAATCAACTCAGCAGAAACTGCTATCACAGCGAGTGTCAGCGGAGCAGAGACGAACCTCGGAGACGCCGTTAGCGCAGCAGCAAGCAGTCTCTCGGAAGATTCTTCTACCATCAAAAGTACAGTGCAAGGACTAACTGGTACTCTGGAAAGCATTAACTCTGGAGTAGGTCAAGCATCAACATTCATACTAGTAGTCGGCGCACTAGCAGCTATCACACTGGTACTCGAACTAGCAATAATCATGCGAAAGCTCTCTGGTTAAAGAGAGCCTCCCTTCCTCTTTAGAGGAAATAGCCAAAGCCCTTCTGGCAAGACCTGTGCTATGCACGAGTCAAGCTGGAAGGTCTTGCTAACTTTTTTCTTAATTGTATATTAAACTCAAACCAAAATAATAGTAAGGTACACTTGATATAGCTCCTTTGAATGATAGTTGGTTGATATACAGATGACATATGATGAAGATCTCCCGCCAAAGGTTCCTGCAATAAGTCCGGCGATGAATAGGAAAATAACTATTGGAATAGGTGTCCTCCTTGGCTTGGTTATCCTGCTTGCAGCTGCTGGACAGAGCATCACGTTTCTCTTAAACTTCTCAGAGTTTGGAGATCTGTATCTGCGGCCGATATACTTCATTATGATGGCAGGGGCAGTTCTATCCCCAATTGCACTGTTCCGTGTAGACTTCAAGAACCGCCGTTCACTAAGTCTTTGGGCCATAAAGCTGGCCGGAAAGTCATTTCAGCGTAGATTGCCCGAGGAAGGCATACCACTGGAAGACCTCGATTTCTCAAGCGTGAAGCTTAAGCCTATGCAATTTGCAATATGGCAGATCACAAAAGTCGTCATCGGGGCCGCACTCTTCGGCAATGTCATATTTGGTTTCGCAATAAGCGGGGTTCTCGGAGGTTGGGCCACGGGAATAGGTAGTTTGGGCGCAATCTTCTCTTTTCCCTTTATTGCTCCTCCTGCAGACTATGCTTTTGCGCAGGCAAATGTTGTACCTATGATACCGTCGCTTACTCTGATCATAACGCCATTGCTTGGAGCAATAGGAATACGATTGGTAGTTCTATTAGGCCTAACACAGCTGTTACGTATTGGTACTTCTGTGTACATAGAGCAAGCCCAGAAAGGTCAGATGAGATTCCCTACTGTTGCAGTACAGAGTCTGCTGGCAATCGCTGCATTCTGGACAGCCTTTAACCTCTTCTTTAGTTCCTTCATTGACTTCAACACCAAATTCCTGATAGGAGGAGTTCTTGCCTTCGGAGGTGTCATGGTAGTCTTTGCTCTGTATGATAAGTTACGACGTGGACCATTCTTACAACCGCCAAAGAAGAGTCTGATCCTTCGAGGAGCGGCAATAGCGCTTGTAATTCTCCTTGCTGGATCAATGATGGGAGTACAGACCGGCATAGCAGACGCCAGGAAGGTGGAGTGGCGAGGGCCTTATACTGCACAGCAAATAGGTGTAAACCGCTATCTGGCACAGCTCGATGAAGTCAATGTCCAGCAATACGACTTTGGTGCTAACCCAGTACCGCCAAGTCAGATTGCGGCCTATGTGGATGAACATGAAGATGTCCTTGGCAAAGTTAGGGTATGGGACCGAGAAGCAGCTTTCGCCAAGATGAAGCCAGAGATCGGATTGATCCCGTATGTTGATTTTCAGGACTCAGATATTCTTCGGTTCAACGATACGCTCTACTGGAGTGCATCAATGAAACCAATTCTTCCGTCTACGGTACAAGCTGAAGACGCATGGTTCAACACCCATTTCGTATACACTCACGTGCCGAACGGCTTCCTTCTCCTAGATGGTCATGAAGGAGTCAAGACGGAAACTGATCAGTTCTTCCCACAGCGACAGATCTACTATGGTGAAGGCGGACTTCTTGAGGAAGCATGGGCAGCGTTCCCTTCGGATAGATCAACTAGTGATGAAGTGGGAGGTTCCATGTACACTGGCCTGGGTGGAGTTGATATGCCTCCTCCGATTAGTTGGATATTTGAGGGGAACTTCGTCCTTTCATACCCGACTTCGGAGATCCATTCACTCCGGTACCAAGATGTCTATGAACGCATGGAGCTGCTCTTTCCGTACTTCCTCTATGAGCTTGAAGGTAAGCGAGTTGATATGTTCCCGGTGTCTGACGGTGAAGATACCTACTGGTTGATGCCTCTATTGGTCGGATTGCCTGGGAATAATATTCCCTGGAGCACCGGAAATCCTCTCATTCGTCTATTGGGATATGCTATCATAGATACCTATGATGGTAGTATTCAGATCCTCGTTCTAGGAGATGACTTCTTCAGTAACCTCTTCGAGCAGGTCTATTCTGACTACGTTACAACAGAGACTCCCGTATGGCTAGAGACTCAGATGAGGTATCCGGAAGAGCTATTCCGATGGAGGATTAATATGTTCAATTTCTACCACGTAACAGATCCGGCGACTTACATCGTAGCTAAGGAGTTCTTCGAAGTACCGGCTACTCTGGTGCCTTATTATATCATGGCCAAGCCTCCAGGTCTAGACGAACCTGAATTCATCGGGTTACTTTCACTGGAGCTCAGAGGTAGTGCTGGTCGGAACCTAGCAGGTTACATGATAGTTAGGAATGATCATCCTAGGTTGGGTGAAATGGATTTCTATAGCGTTCCACTTGATTCTGAAACGAAGCTACTGGGTCCATCTGCTATAGTAGAAGCCCTTGAAAGAAACCCTGATTTCGCTACTCTTCGAACTCTCCTCCGTGACCCTCGGCTTGGCGATAACATCCTGTACCGTGTGGGAGATCATGACGTGTACTTCATCCCGGTCTATACTGCTGGAGCAGGTGGAGTCGTTGCTGAGCTCGGCGGAGTTGCAGCAGTTGGTGCGGCGTTCACCGGGGAATATCATGTAGGCTTTGGAAGCAGTGGGTCTCCACAAGTGGCTTTTGCGTCATATCTCGACAAGCTCGGTGGCATCGATCCAGAGCTGGATGAACCCGAGATGGAACTTGGTGATAGAATTATGAGAGTGGAGGGGCTTTTCACTAACGAAGGTCTTGCTGTCGTAAAGCCTACTGCGATGTCTCCGCCTCTGACCTTCAAGGAGGGAGAGAGCACATACATCACTGAGGACCAGTGGGAAGAAACAGAGAAAGTCGTGCAGGAGTTTCTCAATGAGTGGGTGGATCCAGAAGAGACACGCAGGGTGATCAGCTGGACTGAAGGGAACCGTCTCAACTTCGGAATCTTCGAAGAGTTCGACGTCGTCCTCGAGGTTCACTACGTCAGCATTGAAGTAGACTAGCGGAAATCCCTCAGAGTCGCTTAGGATAGTATCGCTCTATTGATGAATAGGGACGAACATATTGAGGCAGACGTGGCCCTATTGTTTGCCTTGAGATTCCCCGCAGTTGGAGCAGAATCGAGCCCTGGATGGGACTTTCTTACCACAGGATGTACAGAAGTGG
>DAEN01000092.1 GCA_002495315.1 Thaumarchaeota archaeon UBA141 | reverse complement strand
GCTGGCACATAGAGGACACAGCCATCTCCATCTCCACCTATGGTGATCAATATGATCTCCATGGTGGAGCAATAGAACTAATTTTCCCGCACCACGAAGCAGAAATTGCACAAGCTGAAGCATTAACTGGTAAAAGTCCATTCGTTCGCCATTGGGTCCATTCAGGCCTCCTGAAAGTGAAGGAACAAAAGATGTCGAAGTCACTAGGAAATTCCATCAGACTACGCGAAGTACTAAGAGAGACAGATGTATCGCTTCTTCGACTATATTTTGCATCCCATCACTATAGGGAAACATTCAGTTGGAGAGAGAGCAATCTAAAGGCCTTGTCTGGACGACTAAAAGATCTTCAGAAGGCCTGGAAGTTAACAGTTCAGTCAACCCATTCTTCGAAGTCTAGGAATGCTGGAGACCAAAAAGAAGCTTTGGAAAAAGTTCGACGGTGCAACCGAGCTTTTTACGCCTGTCTGGATAATGATCTAGATACTCCGGGCGCTATTGCAGTACTTTTCCGACTTGTCAATCTTGCACTTAAAGTGCTCACTCGTCCACATTCCCGTACTCTGAGCGTAGAGATAGAGAATACATTGGCCAAATGTGCCAGGTCACTGGGCATCTTGCTCCACAAGATTGGTGTCGACGAATAGATTTTGGATGATGTCGCAGACTATGTTGTCAAGTACTATCATCCAATATCTGGAACGGAATGAGAATTCTTTCTTCTCCATCTGGTGCAGTCATCTTTCTCTCAAATCTACTCGTATCCTGTACAACCGAAAACTTTCAGACGACTGGCTATTCAACCACGCCACCGGCATCTTGCCGTCTTCAGCAAAGATTACTGTTTTCGAGGAAATACGAGACGTATTTGACAAGATGAAGATTCAACCATGCATCTACGTCCTACCTGGACCCAAGACCTCGATTATGGAAGAAATGATACACGCCAGCAATATGGTCCACATAGATACAATAGAAGTAATGTATGCTAATCACGTCCCACCTGCTTCTGGAAATAGTATCCAAATAACATGCATCGAAAACAAAGATGCAGACAGATGGGTAGACCTTTATCTCAAAGCATTCGATGTATCAATTTCTGCGATCGAGGAAGTCAGACGAGCAGTTTCTCGGATGCTACGGGAAAGAGTTGATCTCTTGCTTGCAAAGATAGATGATAAAGCCGTAGGAATACTTGCACTCTTCTCGCAAGAGAGAGTTGGTGGCATCTACTGTGTTGGAACTGATCCCGACTATAGAAAACATGGAGTCGGCTCTGCTCTCCTGTCTGAAGCCGCTAGACTTTCAATTAAGAGAGGAAATTTCATACTTGGACTTCAAATTCTTCGAAGCGCCAATCTACGGAACTTCTATGCCCAAAACGGTTTCACAAAGATATATGACAAGAAAGTATATAGTTCAAGAATCTAAATTGCTTAATCCTCACATAATTCTTGGTTTCAATACATTAAGTCACTAGTAGTCAAGCTAGCACAATCATAATATAGTCCATAATGCACGTCACATAAATTCTGGATTTAGATTGATCATAACATCAATTCATACAGATAGTAACACTATAACAGATAATAATACTCTATTTCTTTGTCAACAAAAGTGCTAGATCTCTTGTTCCATCAGCTCTTTTACTTACTCGCATTTCAACATCAGGAAAGTTTTTCTTAATACGTCTAGACAGAGAGACTTGCATTCCCCTACTTACTTTGTCCAAGAGCACAGGTCTACCACTTTTTAGTGATTTCAGTATAGCTAGTGCCTCTTTTCCAGTTTGAGAGACTGGTTCCTTAACAGCAAACCTTCTGAACTGTTCTATCGAAATCTCTTTTGGTTCAGTCAAAATGCTCTCTTTTATAGTGAGAAGCATGGCTTAAAAGGGTTCCTCTTCTAATCCTTGTTAGCTAATTGTCACATAGCTCTGTTTTATATCAGTTCTAGTGTAGCTTATATCAATATTAGTATTAATTCATGATTTTAGAGATACGACATGACAAAAACCATACAACTATATTCGCATATTTCAGCATGCAATATAGCAACTAATGAGCTGAATAAAATCATTACAAAGAAATGACTATTAACTAATAAGCGTTTTAGATCCCGATAGATCGTCAAAGAACAGAGAAAATAGTAGCGGGCCCGGTGGGATTCGAACCCACGACCTTCGGCTCCGGAGGCCTACGCATTAACTTCAACGCCCTAATCCTGGCTGGGCTACGGGCCCTATCATGGTTACAAATGGACAATCGGATAAGTCTGCCTGCTACGCGTCTTCAGCGTGTCTTTTCGATCTAATTGATCGCAGGATAGTCTCCGCAGTCATTGGTATCTCAGTCATCTTGACTCCCAATGGAGCCAACGCGTCTTCAATTGCATTTGCTATGGTCGCCATTACGGGTATGGTAGGTCCCTCACCGACAGCCTTGGTTCCCAGAGGTGCCCAAGTTGATGGAGTTTCAAGGTGTGCAACGTCAATCGATGTACTATCCGCAGATCCTTGCGAAAAATAGTCCGCAAATGTCGAAGTTAGGTGCTGTCCGTTGACGTCGTAAACACATTGTTCGCCGAGAGCTATGGAGATAAATTGCCACACATGTCCGTGGATTTGTCCATCCACAAGCATTGGATTGATTAGAGTTCCGGAATCGTGAGCTACCACATATTTCAATATCTTAACACCCCCTGTTTCGCCATCTATCTCAACGACAGCTGCATGAACTTGATTCCCGTACGTGTAATGACAGCTAATCCTGTTCTTTTCGTCAGGAATATGTGATAGAGGAGCTTTGAAGTAAGCAGCTTCGTGAAGTCCCATCTCGAATCCTTCAGGAAGTGGGTGAGCGCCTACGACACTCTGGTAGGCAGTCGTTGCTATTTCTTTCACAGTAACATGTTGGTCGGGAGAACTCTTCACGAAGGCTTTTCCATCACCGAGCTCGATCTCGTCAGGCTTAGTATCAAGAATTTCTGCAGCAATCCCCCGCATCTTAACTCCTACTTTTCTTGCGGCTTTCATTGCTGCTCCAAGATAGATAGATGAGTACAAGTCTCCAGCCGTACCAGAAGATATTGTCCATGGGGCATATTGAGTATCAAGACTAGAACCAACAAAGACGTCCTCGAAGCTGACTCCCAATTCATCGGAAACAGCTTGTGCCAGGGTAGTCTCGTGTCCAGTACCGAAATTTATAGAAGACCGTGAAACATCTATCTTTCCATTGGGATCGACCCTTATCACTGCCCCGGCTACTCGGTGATTCACAGACCTCGGCTCGCTACCCAATAATATCTCTCGACCGGGATTATGGCCGCCGGGGTCTACATTACAAGCTATTCCTATGCCTAGAAATCGCCCATTGGTGTCAGATTCTTTCTTCTTTTTCTTCCAGTGTTGAAGGTCCAGGATTTCCAACGCCTTATTCAGAGTGGCTGGAAAATCACCTCCGTCAATTATGTTGCCGCTCGGAGTACGATACGGCATCTCATTTGGCTGGACGAGATTAATCCGACGTATCTCCACTGGATCCAGATCGAGCTTCCTAGCTGCGATATCCACCAGTCGCTCAAGCATGTATCCCATATGGGGTTTTGCAAGTCCACGGGCAGCACCAGCAGGTGCCATATTGGTGATAACAGAGTACCCTTCATGACTGATGTTCCCAATACGATACATGCCAACAATATTTGTCAACTTTATGGCATACCACTGTCCAGCACTCACAGTACTTGCACCCTCTTCCGTAATGTCCGTCAGTCGCACGGCCAAGAATTGGCCGTCCCTTTTCAACGCCAACTCCAGGTCGTAAATCCCAGAGTGGGACTGACTAACAGGAGAACACATCATTTCCCTCCTATCCTCCACATACTTTATCGGTCGACCCGTCCGTATTGACAACAAAGACAGCAAAACCATGTTATCTCTAGCATAGGTACGTGTTCCAAATCCACCCCCCAGGTCACCTATGATAAATCGAATCCGCGAAGGAGAAACACGTACGGCGCGAGATAGCCCGCTAAGGCTTTGAAGAGTCTGAGCGTTAGACCGTATCGTGAGAATGCCACTGTCGTGATCATAGCTTGCAATACAACCATTAGGTTCAAGCGGAGTAGTAGCGTAGCGAGGGATCTTGAACTTCTCCTTGACGACGAGATCAGCGCTCCCGAAAGCTCCTTCGACGTCACCATACTCGAACTTCCCGTGCCAAGCTATGTTGCTTCCCAGCTGGTCGACGATCACCGGTCCCTTTCCACCCACCACCTCCTCTGGATCCAAGACTGTTTCGAGAGGCTCATAATCAACTTCAAGGTCGTCAATAGCATCCTCTGCTAGAGCTCTGTCAGTTGCCGCAACTATAGCCACGGGTTGGCCCTGGTAAGTAACCTTGTTCACTGCCAACGGATATTCAGTTATTTTCTCCATGACCGATCGGCCAGGAAGTGGTTCTGAGATCTGAACAAGATCATTCCCCGTAAGAACAGCCAGTACACCCGTACGTTCAAGAGCTCGTCCTGTTTCGATACTTCTTATCCGTGCGTGAGCATATGGACTACGTAATATCGCGGCAAAGCACATTCGAGACAACCAAACATCATCGAGGAAATTCCCCTTACCAGTAAGTAGTCTAGGATCTTCACGTCGACGTATGGATTTGCCTACCCAATGTTGCTTAACCATTGAATATGGTTCACTTTTCAGTCATCCTGACAAAGCTAGAGTTAAAATCAGTTCCTTTATGGCCTCCAATCAAGAGTTAATGTTCATGTTTCACTAACAGACCACTAGAGAAACTTGATCTCCGGATGCTTTAGATCATAAATGTGTGCCGAGGGCAGGACTTGAACCTGCGACAGCCCCGGCTTCAGCGGGGTGTTGGAGAACAGCCTTCTCTCCCTAGCCTCCCGAAGGAACAGGCTGAGCTACCTCGGCCCACGATAGCCATGTCGGTATCCATAATTAGGTTTACTACAAGGCTTTCAGCACCGTCTTTGTCAACTATACGAGTCAGACATGCAACATTAACGTAGCCAGACAGAGTAGTGGCCGGAATCCAACACACATCGCACAAAGTCGAGAGTACCGGAAGGAATATTCGCAACTAGACATCAGATTATCTCATGTTGCCACTTCGGAATGATCAGCCTACTTCAACTCGCCCTTTCATCACCTTCACTCTAATCGCAATCAATATTCTGGTCTTTTCATGGGAGTTCATACTAACGGCAGGATTCAATAATCGTTCTGCTGTTGGAGAACTGTTTTTCTCACTGGGCGCAATTCCCATTCTAGTAGTAGACGCGATCCAGAATCTAAGAGTAGAAGGCCTCCTGACCGTCCTCACTTCGATGTTCCTTCATGGTGGACCAGCACATATCTTCGGAAACATGCTCTTCTTGTTTGTTTTTGGTAATAACATCGAAGACAAGTTTGGCCACATCAGGTTTCTGCTACTGTATCTATTATTCGGAGCAACCGGTGCCGTCACTCATTCATATATTGCAGTTATTAGTGAAGGTATTACTTTCTGTCAATCCCAGCTATTCGGAATAGCCGCCACCTGCACTCCGGCGGTCGGTGCATCCGGTGCGA
The DNA here is from genome assembly GCA_002495315.1 of Thaumarchaeota archaeon UBA141. Classification (GTDB taxonomy): domain Archaea; phylum Thermoproteota; class Nitrososphaeria; order Nitrososphaerales; family UBA141; genus UBA141. The sequence continues at coordinate 3,132 of DAEN01000092.1, read as the reverse complement.
TTTCTGGCATCCTAGGTGCCTTTTTGATCCTCTTCCCTCGTTCTAATGTCATTAACGTATTCTTCGTCCTGTACATCATCCGTTTGGTCAGACTACCTGCATTCCTATATCTAGGATTCTGGTTCCTGATACAGTTCTTCTTCGGCGCACTTGGCACAGGTTCTAGCGTCGCTTACTGGGCACACGTAGGTGGTTTTGTAGCAGGCGCACTCGTCGCTTTGCCCACAAAGCTGTTCTGGAGAAGGAATTGGCAGTGACTTAGTCAGCTCGCATAATGTGAGGACAGGCGACCGTCAATCCAGAGTGATCAGACTAGGATGTCCTGTCAGGTAGATAATTATGCAGAGTAGGTATTATATGGATTGAAAGCCACAGCAGAGGCAGTAAGTTCAGGTTCCGAGCTTTGAGAGCTCTGCAATACTTGCAGAAGCTGATTCTTGAGCTCATCGCCAGTACAGGTACCCGCACGAACGCAACTAACTCTGTAAGCTAAATCTACCTCACCCATTGTTTCTCCTAGCCATCGTTCGAAGTCCCCTCCTCGAAGGAATTTCTCGATCTCTTCGTGTCCCAGTTCGCTCAACCGGTCACGGAATTCGGCTACAGTAGTAGCGTCAGCGTGTACACCTCCGAATTGGAAACGCCGCCCTAACTCTGTTTGAGTACTAATATCACCTTCTGCCACGTTAGTCTGCAAATTATCAATGGCTTGCTGTAGCTCACGTAGTTTCTCTTCAAGCTCTACTACACGGTTTTCCGCCTCGATCCGCGGTATCGTAGACTCTAACTCAGATTGAAGATCAGTTATACGATATTTTAGTGCCTGGTTTTCGGAGTTACTTGCATCTATTCTAGCCTCTAGCTCAATAGACTGAGCTGAAGCCTCAGACTTGGGAATTGTCTCACTCAGGGAAGTTTCAAGCTCAACAATGCGTTCTTGGAGGTCGTCAACAGAAGCCTTGTCAACCATGCTGGACAAACGCGCCTCTAGTTCTTGGATCCTGGAGGAAAGATCATCAACTTCCCGTACCGGTCGACTTTGAGCAAGTCTGGCTTCCAGCTCGCAAATCTTCTCTTTGTGTCCATCAATCTCACTTTGAGATATCATATTGCTTTGTTGGCTTTGAAGATCAATTACTGTAGATTGTAGCTTCATCGTATCGACCTGGTCATTCATGCGCGATCCCAGGTCGGTAATCCGAGATTCTATTCCTGCAACTCGCTGGAGCCATTCTGGCCACATTTCCTTTGCCCCTTCCATTGATCTCAAGAGATCGGATGTTCTGCCGACTTCTGCGACTTCAATTTCTCCTATCTTGGTCGCATTATCTTCCACAAGAGAACGTATAGCATTAGACTCCTTCAGCTCGTTCGACAATTTTTCGATCTCCATTTGGGTCTTCTCTTTGTATGCTTCGTGTTCTGCCCTAGGCATAGAATGAGAGAATCTGGAGTTCAGATCCTGAAGGATCGAAGTAAATTTCTCAACGTCTAGGTTAATCTTAGTAATTCGTTCAGACATAGAAAGGTCTCGCCGAGGATTCTTCGGCAGATTGGTTATTTATGAAACCAAGTCTATACTATTTCCGCAAAAGGTTCGCGTCAGGTCACCTAGAATCCATGGACCAAACCGTATCAGACGCATGTGGGTTGGAAAGGCATATCAGCTCAATATCCTTTTGGCAAGCTGTGTCCGCTGGAGGTTTCAAGTCTGGCGAAGATCCTCTTCGAATGATCCTCCACTGCGATCTAGACTATTTCTTTGCTCAATGTGAAGAACTGTCCAACCCTGGTTTGAGTACTAAACCCCTGGTGATCTGCGCTTACTCAGGGCGAACCGAAGATAGCGGAGTCGTAAGCACGGCAAATTACGTAGCAAGGAAGCTAAGAGTGAATTCAGGACTGCCAATTATACAAGCAAAGAAGATTCTAGAGGGGTCCAACGCTACGTATCTCCCCATTGATCGACCGCGTTATGAATCGATTTCAGACAGAGTGATGGCCATTTTCTCAGCTCATGTAGGCATAGTAGAGAAGGCAAGTATTGACGAAGCATATCTCGACATCACTGAACAAGTACAACTCGACTTGACAGAAGGCCGGAATCTAGCTCAAAGTTTGAAAAGAGATATCAGAAGAGAAGAAGGACTATCATGCTCGATCGGTCTTGGGGCGAGCAAAGTAGTAGCGAAAATTGCTTCAGGTTTTGTAAAACCAGATGGATTAACAATAGTCCCTTCTTACCAAAGCGCAGAATTTCTGTCACCACTTCCTGTAGACAAGCTGCCAGGGATTGGCAAGAAGACACAAGAACGACTGCGCGGTATGCATCTGGAGACTATAGGAGATCTAGCAAAGAGCAATATCCAGTACATCACTGCTGCCTTCGGCAAAAAGATGGGCACTTATTTTCATCTAGCCTCAAGAGGCATGGATAAAGATCCCGTCAGACCGCGACTTGGACCTGAACAACTAAGTCGGATCGTTACATTGAAAGAGAATAGCAGAGATACAGATATGATATCTCTAGAGCTAGAGGACCTAGCTCAGGATTTACATGCTAAAGCTCTCAAGCACGGACTGCAGTTCAGGTCGGTCGGAATCATTGCAGTACTAGAAAATTTAGTAGCGAAAACCAGGACCAAGACGCTTGATCAACCCAACAGTAGTATAGACATCATAAGGGGCAGCTCAACGGAGCTTCTTAGGACATTACTTGAAGAGACAGATCTCCAAATAAGAAGAGTTGGTATACAGTTATCCAATCTGACTCCAACAACTGGCCAGACATTTCTAGCAGAATTCATGGAGCGTCCTCCTTCTACTCCTTAGTCTCAACAAGTCTTCAATCTAGAACGCTATTGCTAAATTATCTAGCATTAACGGTCGATTAGAGTGGTTCAGGTTTTTGCAAGAGAAGTAATCAATTCCAGAATTACTTTCCGCCAAAGGTATAACTTCCAGAACCCTCAGGTCAAGGCGATGCGGGGGTTGCCAAGCCAGGTCAAAGGCGCAGGACTGAGGAGCCTCGCGCTTAGAGCTCCTGTCTCTTAGGGGTACGTGGGTTCAAATCCCACCCCCCGCACCATCTATTCCAATTATATATCAATACCAGAGGATTTAACTAATTCA
>DAEN01000018.1 GCA_002495315.1 Thaumarchaeota archaeon UBA141 | reverse complement strand
TATTCGAACTCTTCCTATACCTGGACTAATGGCAGCTGTAGCCCGAGCACTTTTTCGCGCGCCTGAGAATAACTTCACTCTCTTAACATTCATTCTTCAAAACCCTTCCATCCTATTTCTGCGGCAACGTCACCGATTGGTACGTAGAAACCTCTAGGTTTCGTAATTTTCGCCTCCTCAAAAGTCTTAAGCTTTAGTTTGGAGTACTGGACAGGAACGCCTTCATACACCCTAAGACGTTTGAATGCAAACCTACCTTTGGGCTGCCTCCTAGGCACCATCCCGCGAATCATCCTGGAAAGGATTCTGCCTGGTTCTCTAGGATGGAACGGTCCGTGCTTCGGATGCGTTATGCTAGCGATCTCAAGTCTTTCATTCCATTCATCCATTATGCTACGTCTGTTACCACTTAGAAGGGTCTTTTCAGCATTAACGATCACAACTCTACTCCCTTTCAAAAGAACCTTTGCAACACTTGAAGAAAGACGGCCTGCTATCTGGCCTGTGGCATCCACCACCATGACCTCCGCTTTGCTTTCTTCGTCAGCCGCCAAGAACTACAACCCCCTTTCCGTCTGGGAACTCTTGCACAAAGTCAGCAATGGTTAGAGCTTTCCCTCCTGCATCTGTGATCTTCTTTCGCGCTGTATCAGAAAAGCTCCAGGCGCCGACCATAAGTGAATGTGAAAGAAGTCCAGATCCAAGGACCTTCCCCGGAATAACTACCGCAGCTCCCGACATGGCCAATTTTGCTATCTTGCCAATATTTATCTCAGCGTGGCGTTTCCTAGTAGATGAGAGCGAAATAGCTATAGAGCGCCATATGCGCGCGTTAGACGCCTTACTTGCGTGTCGTAAAATATCTAGCGTCATAATTAATGGACTATGTTTCGGCTTGTCCAACCTACTTCAGCTCCTTGGTCTTCGATGCGATCAACTCTAGGTTCCTACGAAGACTGTCAGCAGCCTCTCTAAATATATCTGCGGCAGTTAACGACCCTACAGACTCCAGGAATAATTCAAAGTCAGACGTCCCATCAACTTCTTTCAGAACAGAGACCGACACAGCTTGCCACTTTGCGTGACTCAGTCCTCTACCTAGTTTTGCGTAAGCTTCAAGTTTAATCTTTCTCCCTTGGGGGAGCTTCGCTATTGGTATGGTTGCAGAGGTCGGACAGACTTCGGGATCTTCAGAAACCAGGTCTCCAGAATAAACAGTCTTGGGTTTGGTTGACTCCGTATCAAGAACCAAAAGGACGCGGCATTTCTTACATCCGAGCTCATTCTCGCAATCACAATCTTCTGGCAAGACATATCGCGAAAGGTCAGTTTTCAGAGGCACTAAGCCGAGACGGTGAGCAATCATTTCATCGTATATGACACTTGAATTCTCTAACACGACTACTTCATCGATAGCCATGGTAGGAACATAATTCATAGCCAGTCTCCGGAGTGCATTGGCATAGCTTCGTTGGACTCCCTTCATGCGCACTCTGATCTTATCGTGATCAGATTCCACTACTTCTATCTTGACAGCCATTGTTCTGAAAACCCTCTATTGTGGATGCTTAATCGCGATCAGACATATCTTCAAGAGGATTCACTAGGTTAAGACAAGTTTTAGGGAAAATTTCTGCTTAAAAATCTATCTGGACGTCCGCGCAACATCCTATACTAGTCCTCATAGCGCACGCTTCCAAGTATCAATCGCGCCACAATGTTTTATAACGCTCATGGTCCACTGGACAGTAACTGGCGCTAATCATGTCTGGAGAGTTCAAACACATCGTAAGACTTTTTGGTCGAGATCTTAAGGGAGAAAAGAAGATTGGCCCAGCTCTCTGCGACCTCAAAGGAGTTGGTTGGGTCATAGCATCGAGCGTGGTAAACTCACTCCAATTCGACTCGCGTGCACGACTTGGTTCCATGACTGACCAGCAAATTGGTCAGCTTCAGGAAGCTTTGAAGGATCCCGCTAAGATAGGCCTTCCTTCATGGAAGCTCAACCGTAAAAGGGATATCGAAACGGGCTCAACTCTACACCTAATAGGTTCAGACCTTGAAATCGCCACGAGGAATGATATTAGTAGAGAACACTCAGTCGGAAGTTGGCGAGGAATGCGTCATGCTTGGGGCCTAAAGGTTCGCGGTCAACGTACTCGGACGTCAGGCAGAAAAGGTAAGACCATCGGAGTAAAGAAGACAGACCTTAGGAAACCTACAACTGAGCAAAAGGAGTAATTAGTCTTGGGAGATCCTCACTTTCCTAGGAAGAAATATTCGTCACCGAGGAATCCATGGCGAAGTGATCAGCTAACTCAGGAACTTTACCTTGTTGGTACTTTTGGCTTGAGGAATAAGAGAGAGCTCTGGAAAGCCCAAACAAAACTTTCACAAATTAGAAAACAAGCTCGATCTATGCTAGCAGCTCCTTCGGAAGAGCGAGTAGAGTCAGAACAGCTGCTGCATACCTCACTTCAGACACGGGGAATAATACACCAAGAAGCTACAATAGAGGATGTACTAAAACTTACGATTGAAGACATACTGGAAAGAAGACTTCAGACAGTCGTCTGGCGTAAAGGCCTTGCAACATCTCCCCATCAAGCAAGACAGCGGATCGCGCATGGACACATCCTTATTGCTAATCGTGTCGTGACAGTTCCGGGGTATACGGTGACAACCCAAGAAGAGCAAACCGCGCGTCTTCGTGATAATAGTCCTCTTCTCCGGCAGACAGCGACCGAAGCTCCCTCGAGTTGAGTCAGATTGGCAGAGAATTCTGAGGCCACCCAAGATAAGTGGGGTGTTGTACATATATTCAGCAGTTACAATAACACAGTTGTCCATGTTACTGATCTAACAGGCGCTGAAACGATCGGATTTAGCTCTGGCGGGAGGCACGTGAAAGCTGACAGATTCCAATCATCTCCTTATGCAGCCATGAAATCAGCCACAGCGGCTATTGGATCTGCAAAGGACAGAGGCATCACTGCCGTACACATCAAGGTCAGGGCAGTAGGGGGAACCGGACCAAGGACACCCGGCCCTGGAGCGCAAGCTGCTATTAGAGCTATAGCTCGTGCTCGCCTCAAAGTTGGACGCATTGAAGATGTTACTCCCATCCCACACGATACAACCAGAAAAGCAGGTGGTCGCCGGGGAAGGAGAGCGTAGTTCATCTTAGAGACAGTATTTCGACGGAATCCATTTTACCATCGTCATCGAGGTCGGAACCTTGAGTTACGAAGCGCACTATAGCTGTACGTCGAAGCTACTTAATAGCTCTTTAAAGTAAAGTAAGCTTCGCTGGGACATAGGCCTTTGTGTGGTATACTAGCGTATATCGGTAGGGAGCCAGCAGCTCCTCTACTGGTTAGGCTGCTCAAGAAGCTCGAATATCGAGGATATGACTCAGCAGGTATTGCCACAGTAATTGATAGTGCAATACACATGGCAAAGGATGTAGGACGGGTAGATGAGATAGCCTCGCATCTAGACCTAACCTCTCTCAGGGGCTTTGGCGGCATCGCCCATACTAGATGGGCGACACATGGGGGCGTCACTCCAGAAAACGCTCATCCCCATTTGTCATGTGATGGACGCATAGCCATCGTCCACAACGGCATTATCGATAACTACAAGAAACTGAGGGAGGAGCTTGAGAATAGGAATCACTCATTCCGGAGCGGAACAGACAGCGAGATCCTCGCGCATCTCCTTGAGGATAATTATGATAGAGCTGGTAACGAAATAACCGCTGTCTCGAAGACTGTTCAGAAGCTGAGTGGAAGCTATGCGTTCGTGGCTCTGTTCAGGCAAAACCCAGACGTCATAGCTGCGGCTAGGAAGGATTCCCCTTTAATGATCGGACTTGGAGACGGTGAGAACTTTTTCGCTAGTGATGTTGGTGCTTTTATCGACCGAACTGATCGCGCTGTCTTTGTTGACAACCGCGAAATAGCTCTAATAAACACGCAAGGATTCAAAGTCACAGATTTTAATGGCGTTTCTCTTCGCAAACTACCGACCGACGTAGCTCGTGAAGTTTCCGATGTATCGCGCGAAGACTTTGCCCATTTCACTGAAAAGGAGATTCATGAGCAGAGCCAGACCATCAATCGCGCGTTGATACAAACCCCTGAGAAGATATTGGCCGTTTCGAAGGAACTCGCTCAGGCTGAACGAATTTACCTTATCGCCTCCGGAACAAGCTACCATGCAGCTCTTCTTGGCAAGATCTACTTAGCTAAGTTCGCCAGACGAGTCGTCGAGGTCTCCCTGTCTAGCGAGTTCAGAGATCTAGAGGAATTTCTTGATGACCACTCTGTTATCGTGGCAATCTCTCAAAGCGGTGAAACAGCAGATATCTTGGAGGCAGTAGGGATAGCGCGACAAAGAGGGGCAAGAGTTGTAGCTCTAATTAATGCAGAGGAATCATCGCTCTCACGTACGTGTGATCTGAGTTTATCCATCAATTGTGGTCCAGAAATTGGCGTCGCGGCAACTAAGAGCTTCACATCACAAATTACTTTATTGAATTTCTTGGCAAGTCAGATGGCCCAAAAGCGTAGGAACCAAGTCGAACTAGAAGCCTTAAGCAAAAAGGTAGATAATATTCTGGCCCAGGATAAAGTCGTACGACGAGTCGCTCATAAATTCAATGCTGTGAGTGACCTGTACTTCATTGGTAGAGGAGTACATTATCCTATTGCGTTAGAAGGAGCTCTCAAAATGAAGGAGCTGTCCTACATACACGCTGAAGGCTTGTCGGCGGGAGAGTTGAAACATGGAACCCTTGCACTAGTAACCGAAAATACACCAGTAGTTGCACTGAATCCGGAAGACGCAACTTACGAGGAAACTTTGAATAGTGTTTCAGAGCTCAAAGCTCGCGGAGCTAGAGTGATAGGTGTCTCTAATCGCGTCTCGACTCTCTACGATGATTTCATTCAGATCCCATCAGTACCAAACGATCTTTTCCCTATCATAGAGGTAATTCCACTCCAGCTCTTAGCATATTATGCCGCGTTAGAGCGACAGGCAGATCCTGATTATCCAAGAAATTTAGCAAAATCAGTGACTGTAAAGTAGTACTTGTATTCTTTCAGAAGGCTAGCTATGTGGACAGAGGTTGACAGATGTAGCGTATATCGAATAACTTGGGCACTGCCCTTGATTGAATAGATCGTTATCTGGTGGTTGGCGCTATTCGTGCATCTTTCCGTTACCTTGGCGCCGGGGGTGGGATTTGAACCCACGAGACCCGAGGGTCACAGACTTTCCGTCTGTGTGTTAGCAGGCCTGCGCCATACCAGGCTTGGCTACCCCGGCTCGGGGCAGAGTAATGCCCGTAGTTACAGTAGTTATGCGTCCTTTGAGTTTGCTTGTTTTTATCGGTTTGGAGGGTCGTAGTCATTTAGCATAGATATCACTCCTAGCTAGTTCACCAAGTCCTGATCTGATCAAGTTTCTCGTCATAGGTAGCGAAATAAAATCATTCATCATGTTTCTCTCTTCTTCATCCCTGTGCTCTTTTCCTCGTAACAGATAATTGATGCTGGCCCTTCGGGACGCATATAAAGAAACTCTCCTCTTATCAATGCACAGGCAGAAGATTCCAGCGATGATGAAGCATGGTTGAAAGAATTTTTGGTATCGGATCAGAGCAGGCTACCAGGCCAACAGCTGTGAAGATCCTGCCATAGGAAGAGCCGGCAGAGCTGGAGCGGCCTGTACCATTCTCTAACATGAATATGGATGGTTTTATCAGGTGTGCTCTTGTCGTTGCGTATATTCTTCCGTAATGTCACTGAGCCAGTCTCTTTAGCATCTTCTTGATCTTCGCGTTCCCAGCTACTTCTATTGATAACAAGTTCATATTCTCTTCATCTATTAACATTGGGACTAGCGAAAACGCTTGGCCGTGATACACAGAACCTGAGGGCCTTTTCGCTCCCTTCGTACTCAAGAAGCTGGATGGCAAGTTTATAGTACCTAAGGTCAACCCATACCTCTTCTGTTACTATACCCTTAGTCCAGGGCATTGTGAAGGGCCAGGTACTCTTCTTTTATCAACCAAATCAAAATGAGACTTTCTAGCTTTATTCTATTTTCTGGTGAATTCTGGCCAATCTTTCAAGTCCACAGTTGCTATGACGATTTTAATTCAGTCACCGTAATATAATCCCTCGATTTTCTTAACTCTCGGATTGAAGAAGCTAGTGAATAAGAGCGAAAAGTTCGGGTCAGATGTCCTTGCAGACTTGGTAAAGGCAATGGGGATAGAATTTGTTCCGCTCAATCCTGGTGCATCAGTAAGAGGGATACATGATTCCTTTGTGAACTATGGAGGTAATAGAAAACCGGAGCTAATTCTCTGCTGCCACGAAGAGATAGCCGTAGCCATGGCCTCTGGCTACTTTAGGGCTACAGGCAAGCCATTGTTAGTTCTACTCCATGATCTTGAGGGTCTATTCCATGCCACCAAGGCAATTTTCGATGCATGGATCCAAAAAGACGCCATGATCCTGGTAGGAGGCAATGGGCCAACAGATATAGAAAAGAGAAGACCGTGGATTGAGTGGATACACACAGCTCTTGTTCCTGGTCTGGCTGTTAGAGATTATGTAAAATGGGATGATCAGCCCCAAGGCCTGAGATCTGCGGTAGAATCATTCATCAGGGCGTATAGGATAGCTTCGGCCCCGCCAGAGGGCCCCGTCTACATCGCATTGGATGTAGAGCTTCAAGAGGAACCACTGAAAGAGAACTTCAAGATCCCATCGTTAGAAGTTTATCCGGCAGCGAGTTTCGGCGAAGGAAGCCTAGAAGATTTAGGTCGAGTCTCGAAGATGCTAGTAGAAGCAAAACATCCAGTTATCATAGTCGAGCGCTACGGAGTAGACGATGAGGCAGTTAGAAACTTAGTCACACTAGCTGAAGAGACAGGTTCTGCCATCATAGATAACGGAGCAAGATTCAATTTCCCTAGCGACCATCCACTAAATCTATCTGGAGCGAGAGAAGAGATCCTTGGACAAGCCGATCTAGTAATAGCTCTTGCCGTGACGGATCTATATCATGCCGTCACGAAGGAGGAAAGCCATTTTCTTCGCAAGGTCCATCGTATCCTCAAGCCTGAATGCCAGCTGATCAGGATCGACCTCCAGAGCATGAACACAAGAAGCTGGATCAGTGACTACGGAAGACTTACCCCTGCCACTATGGTCGTTGTTGCTCATGCACCTGCAGCCGTAGCGAAGTTAGTAACCTTGTGCAGAAATGAAAAACTAGCGTCTACCACTAAGCAGAATATCAAGGATAGGGTCTCATCATTAAGGGAATGGCATCAGTCCCTTAGGAAACAATGGATGGAAGAGGCCCATAGCTCTAGAAATCAGAAACCCCTCTCTCTTGCATCGCTTGCGATGCTCACCTGGGAACTTTCGAAGAATAGAGATTGGGTACTTTCTTTCCCGGGTTATACCTCGGGTGGAATAAACATGTGGATAAGGAGAATTTGGGATATCAAAAAGCACTACCAGTATCCAGGTAGAGGTGGAGGAACTGGCACGGGAATTGGTGCAGCTATAGGGGCGGCATTAGCCAATAGGGGCAAACTCTGCTTAGACTTCCAGCCCGACGGGGATCTACTATATGCTGCTAGTAGTCTTTGGACAGCTGCACATCACAAGATTCCCTTACTAGTGGTAATGCAGAACAACCATTCATACTATAACGATGAAGAACATCAACGCAGCATAGCGATACAGCGCAATAGGTCTGTTGACAACAGAGTGATAGGAATTCGTCTAGAAGATCCCAATGTCGACTTCGCAAAATTGGCAGAAAGCTATGGCTTGGTTGGCTTTGGGCCGGTAAATGACGCGGAAGCTTTCGAAAATTCTTTTAGAGATGGAATAAAGGTAGTCATGGAGGATCGTCGCCCTTGCGTTATCGACGCGTTGGTACAAACCCATTGATGAATTATAGACTATATCCTAGAAGGCCCACGAATAAGTCTATCAGGAGTTATCAATGAGTGAATTCATTATTCGCAGAAGTGTAATCTGCTGAGTTCCATCAAAGTGGAAGGCAGAAAGTGAGTCTCGAAGGTATTTTTGTGCCGGATGCTCCATCATTATTCCGGAGCCGCCCATGACCTCGACCGCCTTCCTGCAGACAGTAAAGGAGGATTCAGCTGCCTGATACTTGGCCATCGACCCAAGTTTATACTCAGGACGGGGTTGCTCTGTCTCCCAGGCTGCACGCAGTATAAGTGCATTCGTGGATTCTATCATCGTTTTCATTTCTGCAAACATCAGTCCCACAGCCTGATGTTCAATTATTCTCTTTCCCGACTGGATCCTCTCCCTGGCAAAGTAAAGAGCTGATTCTAATGCGGCCCTAGCCGTACCCATCATCATTGCAGCGGCCTCGATGTTGCTTTCCATCCAGAAACGTGGACTCTCGAGTCGGCGGCTGTCACTAGTGCCCAACTCGTTTTTTAGTGGAATTCTGCAGTCAGTGAAAGAGATCTCGGCATTATTCGAAAGGCGTTGTGCTATCTTCTCGTGAATCCTACTGATCTCTAGCCCTTCAGTTTCCCTCGGGACCATAAGTATTGTCCACCAGTTGTCATCCTCAACGGGTTCTTTTGTAGCCGTTACGAGGAACAATAATGCTTCACTACCATTGGTTATGAAATGCTTAGTACCATTCAAGATCCATTCATCTGCATTCCGAGTTGCTCTAGTTTCAAGACGAACACGGGCCGGGGCCAAAATCTTATCTGAACCATGAGCTGGCTCTGTCACGGCTCCCGACATTACGTACCGGTTATTCTTCATGAATGATGGGAATAAGTCACTCTTCTGTTCGATTGATCCCAGTCGAGCTATTCGTCTTACAGTTTTGAGAGTTTGTTCAAAGATTATTGCAACACCCAAGTCACCCCATGAAAGCTCTTCGAGTACAAGTATCAGAGTCGACAGTGAACAGTCAAGACCACCAAATTCAGTTGGTACCGTCATCGTCCTAAAACCCAGTTTAGAACCCTCTTCGACGACTTCCCATGGAATTCTTTTTGTGGGATCTTGTAGCCATTCTCTATCGGAGATAATTGGCCTAATCTCCTTCTCAGCAAAATTATGAGCTAGATCGCGAATTGCAGAATCTTCATCAGATAAGGAAAAGCTAATCATGGCACCCCCCAACCACGTGAGGTTCTATTTTTCTCTAGCTAGTATTACCTTGTCGGAATCTGGAAATGTAGTCCGATGACATTCTTTAACCTACAATCATAAGAAAATCACGCTTTCGGTAACATCTTTTCTTCACGATTGATCTACAGGGACCGGAAGAGTCACCTACTCCTTACTATTCCATGGAATCATTAATTATCTCTGCTATGTCTTTAACTTTCATATTTGTTGAGTCCTTGCCTTTCAATGCATCGTCAAACATGGATAAGCAAAATGGACAAGCAACAGCAAGAAGTTTTGCGCTCGTACTTTCTGCATGCCCGACTCTGATCTCGCTAATCTTCACCTTTTCAGGCACAGTATAGAAAGGGTTGGCTCCTCCGGCACCACAACAAAAACCGTTCTGCCTAGACTGTTCCATCTCTACATTCTTGAAACCGTTTATAGACTCCAGAACTTTCCTTGGTGACTCATAAATCTGGTTGCCCCTGCCAAGATTACATGGATCATGATAAGTGATTGTGGATTCTGGTTGTCCTTTAACCCGTATTCTACCCTCGCCTAGAAGCTTCCATAGAAATTCAGAATGATGAATGACCTCAAATTGTCCGCCGAATTCTGGGTATTCATTCTTTATTGTATTGAAACAATGAGCACAGTGTGTAACTATCTTCCTTATCCCATGTCGCTGCATGACTTCTATATTTTCTAGGGCGAGTTGCTGGAAGCGTCCCTCCTCACCTAGGCGGCGGACAGGTTCGCCTGAACACTTCTCCGTCTTGCCCAGAATGGCGAATGATATCTGGGCTTTGCGCATAATGCTGATCATGGCCCTAACTACTTCGCGGCTTCTGGCATCATATGAAGACTGACAACCTATCCAATAGAGATACTCGGCCTCTGGTTTGGTTTCTATAGTTGGCGCGTCTTCTTTCTCCAGCCATTCTGCCCTTTCAGTTGCAGGTAGACCGAATGGATTATAGCTAGCATCTATACTAGTCAAGAAAGCTCTTTTCTTCTCATCTATCTTATTATCAGCAACTAGCCCTCTCCTCAGATCGATAATGAAATCGAGCTGATTAATTTCGACAGGACAAACCTGAACGCATGCGTTACATGTAGTACAAGACCACGCTTCATCCTCTCTTATCGCACCTTGCAGAACAGAACTGTTTGTACGGTTAGAATAATCACTTCGAACCATCTTACTGAGATCTTGTACAACTAGTCGAGGAGACAAATCCCTACCTGCAGCATTAGCTGGACACACGTCCTGGCAGCGACCACAGTCCACACAGCTTTCCAGAGTCATTTTCTGCCTCCAATTGAGATCGGCAGAATTAGTCAGACCCACCTTCAAATCGAAATTCTCTTGTTCCATCAACTCTTTGATCTGAAAGGGAGTAGAGAGCTTGCCCATAGGCCGAGGCTCTCTCATGACTGAATTAGCCCAGCTTCCAAATACATGCCCCAACTTGGTGTAAGGGAGTGAAGATAACAAAGCGAATGCAACTAACGCATGCGTCCACCACAAGGCGACATAGGATAAGCGAAGGATGTCCTCGCCTGGAAAATCAACGAGATAGAAAGCAATACTTGAACCAACAAAGGATGATGATCCCCATGGAACGGGTCTGAGGACAAGTCTGAATCCTTCGAGAATAAAACCCGAGATCCCGACGAAGAAAAGGCCGAAGAAAATGAATCCGTCATCCCACTTGATTCTACGGCTGGGAGATCGTAGAATGAATCTCCTGAAGATGCCCAAAGATAATCCGAAAAGAAAGATCAGACCGAAGATGTCCAGAACAGTTTCGTATCCAAGATAGAATTCCCCTTGCAAGAGCTGGATCCCAAAAAATCTTAGGATATCGAAGTCAAGGAATACCAGTGATGTCCCGATGAAGAGTATGATCGCCCCGGAATAGATTGCAGAATGCATTAACCCGGGAAACTTCTTTTCAATTGTCCTTCGCTGAATTAGATAATCGTTCACAAGGGGTTTCCATCTGGTGGTTACGCCCTCCAACATAATTCTCGTGACATCTCTGACGGGAATGCCGTAGAACTTGATCTTGGACCTCAAAGCAAAGAGGAAGAAGACAAGATTAACGAGCAGAGCGAGATACAGCAGTTCTTGCGTGCCCGGCGGCAGCAGTGGAAAAAACTCGCGTGCTGGCAAGGTCAATAGCTTGTCTTAATAGCTCCTCAATGGGAAATACTTAATCTTCACTTATAAGATATCAGATTCAAGCGTTAGCCTAATCCAGACAGAGTTTAACTGGTTATGAAGGTCAAAGAATAGAATGTATTCGTCTCCCTACTACGCGAAAAGCTGAAAGATTAGTACGTCGATTGACCGTCATCAAACGTCATTCAACTTGACTATCGTAATGTTCTTCGACGGCCTTTGTGAACCCAGAAATCCTGGTGGGGTGGCCACGTATGGTTTTGTTCTGTACAAAGACAACGTGTATCTTCACTCTGAGTATGGCCTTGCCGCTGAACCATGGGGCGATAACGCTACAAATAATGTAGCAGAATATACAGGTATGTTGAAAGGTCTTGAATGGCTTGTCGACAAGAACTTGAAGGAAGATTTGGAAGTTTTTGGCGATAGTCAGCTAGTAATACAACAAATGAATGGGAAATATAAGCTCCGGGCAGCTAAGCTACGGCCTCTCCATTCCCGAGCAAAAGAGCTTTCTTCTCAATTTACCTCAATTACCTTTAGATGGGTACAACGAGAAGATAATCGCGAAGCCGACCGCCTATGTCGAGAAGCTTACAAGAATTATCGGCAACAGGTAAAGCCCACCGGGTGAGATTTAGCCAGATTAGAGACGAACTTGTCTTCGAGTCATGGATATCGGAGGCATAATCGATCTGCCTTTTTGTGGATCGGCAGGTACCGGTAAGATTTCTATTTCCGGAGAATCTGGAGAAAGACGCGTATGACAAGAAGTACAGCGAAAATCCATTTTCTTCAAGAGATCACGTGCATTGACTATCTCCATTGCACAACGTAGAACAGACCCGCAAGATGAACAGGCTATTTCCAGAGGCATGTGTTAATGATAACAATTGTACTGGATAACTCGGAGTGTAAGCAGATATAGACTGTATGGTAGCAAAAATTCTTCCACTACGTCAGTGTCATGATCGAATTATTCTTCCGTGTTCTTTTGCTTGTTCAACCTCTAATTGACGACGTAGAATCTCTTCAAGCCTTGGGATCGAGGCCTTGACTTCGCGTAACGGAGAAAGAGGATCATGGCCCACTGGAGGCTTCGATTCAATCTCGGGATGTTCCTTTACAAGTGCTTGATTATTCTTTATCAGGCCTAAGAGGGTCTTGACGTCGACCCCAACAAGCTCTGAGCTTTGCCCGTGGTAGAAATGTCCTTTCTCGTCAACCATTGTCAACCGAAAATCTCCGCTAGCCTCTTTCATTATGTTTTTCCAGAAACCCTCCTCGTATGCAGATTCCTGAATCACTCCTGATTGCAGCTTCTTAGCAAAGATATTGGCTAATTTCTTGACTTTCCGGGAGTCAATGCCAAGATGATCTCCAATCTCCTCGGTGGACATGCCCAAGCGAGTGAGATAGTAACACGCATCTCCAAGGACATCATCTTCAACCTCTATCATTTTCTATCTTCTGAAAGTTCAGTATAACATAGCGTAACCCCATAATAAGCATCTAGATCATTCTTGTTACAACTTATCCCATCCTTCCCTGTGTATAGAACTTCATACGGATCACTTTATCTAAGGAACCCCTAATAGAGTGGAAATTGGTGGAATAGTGGCCTTCGACCTCCGATGTCACTATGTTTAGAAATAACGATAGAAGGCGAACCAAGTGGCTAAGAATATACTTGAAGAACAAAGTAATGCGCTATTGACAGATTCTGCCCTTCTCAACTTGCGCTTAACATATAGAAATACTACAATTCCCGTACTAGAGGCCTTTCGCTTCCGTGATTTGCAAACAAGCTATGATAAGCTTAGATCAATTACAGGGGTTCAGGAGGCGGTGATATTGCAAACGTGCAACCGGCTGGAGCTCTTTCTGGCATGTACCCATACTGAAGTTCTAAGCTGCCAACAGGCAGTCCTTGGCTACTGGTCAAGAGAGGCACCCTCGTCACTGGATCTGGCCGGGAAAATTGAAGTCTCGACTGGAATGGAAGTGCTCCAACACCTTCTGCAGCTAGCGGTCGGCCTTGATTCCATGGTAGTTGGAGAGGATCAGATCTTGGGACAAGTAAGGCGTTCACTTGGAAAAGCCAGAAAATACGACGGCGTGGGCCAACTTCTCACCTTCCTTTTCAATTATGCCTGCCGGGTAGGCGCGAAAGTTAGGACGGAAACTGCTGTCAATAAGGGAGCTGTTTCACTAGGTTCTGTCGCAGTTGGACTTGCAATCGAGAGGTTAGACAATATGAGAAACAAGAAAGTACTTTTGATAGGAGCAGGCGTAGCAGGTATCTCTGTCGTCAAGGCCTTGTCAACTTTAAAGCTAGAAGTTTTTGTTGCAAGTCGAACTCTCGAACGTGCTACCGCCCTGACTCAAACCACTGGCGGAACTCCTGTAACCTTTGAACATGCCATGAAACTTCTTGCTAGCGTGGACTTGCTAATAGTGGCAACTTCTGCTCCTTACACTCTTCTAAGTAAGGGGTTAATTGAGGAAGCCAGGCGAACAAAGAACGACAGAGAGCTGCTAATCATTGATCTTTCAAATCCTAGGAACGTCGAACCTTCTGTGGCGCTATTGCCAGGCATCCATCTAAAGACAATAGACGACTTGAAGGGACCAAGTAAGAGGAACCTCAGGCTTCGGTCCTCACGAGCAAAGAAGAGCAAGGAGCTGATTGAAAAGGAGATGATAAGACTAAATTCTTTCTTACGTCGAAAGAAACTTGAACCACAAATAGCCCATATCTACAGAGAAGCTGACAGGACCCGACGTCGCGAATACGAGAAAGCCATTGAATTGTCAAAGGACTTTACACCACACCAACTACAAGTAGTCGAGGAGCTGACAAAAGCAGTTGCAGAGGGTATTCTCAGCAAACCAGTCCTAAGATTGAGAAAGGCTGCCGAGAAGGGGCAAACAGCAGAAGTCAAGACTGCCATGGAACTACTCATCGGTGATAGTTCACTTCAATCTCCAGGAACACGTGGTTTTCACCTCTCAGATGACTTGCCTAAAACACCTAGAAAGATGCAGAAAGCGGAAGCACGAGCCATTTAGTTTCGGTGTCTACAGGCCCAAAATAAACCAGTCATTTATCAGACCTCGATATCTCTTCTAAAAGTTGACCATTTCCTTGTCTCTTCACTGAATACGTAAAGTTGATCCCCCATCTTCGCCTGTGAGGGCCTCCATCGATCCAATTCTTGATTATACATGTACTTGAGACTACTAATGTCATATGGTAATCCGTCCAAGGCGACCCGAGCCTCCACTAGCTCAGCCATATACTCCAGTTTCTCTATGGCGCCACTAATCGTGTCGTTGTCACAGCTTTGACAATCAAATGTCGTCTGTGTTCCATCTCCTTCGAAGTCAAACGTGAAAGATATGCCGAAATTTCCACGCCTTTTCTTGATCTCTTTGATACTCTCCTTAAGAAGCATCCAATGCCTCCCTCCTAGTTCCCTAAAGAACTCCAGCCGGAACGGACTGTCAAATGAGAAGCCAATGTGTGTTATGATATTGTCCGAGTCTTCACCTACAGACAATTCAGAAGTCTGTTCTAGTTTGACCTTGAAACTTCGCTTTAATATCGTGTACATATAATCCGCCTCATATTCAGCGATATCTCCAGTGAATGATAGGACGACCGATCCCCCGGCCAATTCCATCATAACTCCCTTGCGAACTAACGATAGAGTTCAGGGGGTGATCTACTTTCTGTTTCCTGAGCTGGATCTCTTTGATTTGCGTCAATGGTGTGGTTTAGTCGCTCAATCTCCTTGGCTCTCTCATCCAATCGCGTCGTGTCCATTGTAATGCCAAGAACCTTGGTCAATGCCACCAGAACGCCTCGTGCAGCCTTTGCATCAACGGAATAACCTGAAGTCTCAGCTGAAAGAAAGCATCCATCCATTCCACGGAGCTTTGCGAGGCCGAAGAGAAGTCCGTTCATCCATGTAACATTACCTTGACTCATCACATGGAAACCGTAATCTGCAATTTTTTTCACTAGATTAGGATCAGTGGCCGTTGCATAGATCTTAGGATCTTCGACGGCGGTTCCAGTTACGTGTGCACCTATTGTGTAGACTTTCTTAATGCCCATGCCTTTTGCGAGCTGGAGTACCTCAGAAGCAATTTGATACGCAGCCTGGGGTTCTGAAGGTTGTGTATCCCCACCTAAGATTAGCAGATCAGTTTTCCTATCAGGAGACCTATGAAAGTACAAGTTTGCCTTTTGGAGACCCGCTGTCCCGTCAGATTGGATCATAATATGAGGAGGGAAACCGTAGGAGTAAATCTCTCCGAACAACTTTCCCTTTAGCTCTTTGACAAAATGATCTAGTGCCAGATTAGCTACATATCCACTGTCAGCGACTCCTCCCACTAGCACTGGATGACGAAGATCCGGTTTCTCCTTAAGCTTGAGGAAAACCTTCAAAGCAGATGTACGGATGAAAACTTGCGCCTAAAAAGCGGTTTGGTGGTACAGTGGATGACTCATCTAACCCATAGAATTTCTTGGTCGAGCGTTACGGAGTAACGCGTCAGACAGATCTTCTTCCTGACACAAGATTTCGTGGGGGCAATAGACATGATACTCTCAAGTGGTATTTCTAGTTGCTCTCGAAAGCATTTTATGTTCTCGTGGAGAAAGGTGTCCATTCCATGCAGTCCAGAGAGCATAAGAGCTTTGTAACCTTTGGAAAGCCTCTCCCGAGAATTGATTCTTACGAGAAGGTTACAGGAGGTGCCCGTTATACCTATGATTTTGAGCTACCAAGAATGCTTTACGCCAAAGTTAAACGCAGTCCCGTTCCCCATGCAAGAATCGTAAAGATTGATGTAAGTAGAGCCGAACGATTACCAGGAGTCAAAGGTATCATCACCGGCAAGAGCTACCCGACAGAACCATTTGGTCTGATACTAAGTGACACCCATATTCTTGCGGTAGAGCGCGTCCTTTATGCTGGCGAGCCCGTAGCCGCTGTTGCAGCAGAAAACCTCGAAATTGCGGAAGAGGCGATAGATCTGATTGATGTAGAATATGCTGAACTCCCTCCAGTTCTAGATGCACTAGACTCATTGAGTCCAAATCCTCCAGCTATACTTCATCCCAATCTTGCAAATTACAAAAAGACGACAGTACATGGGCCGACGCTAGACAGCTCCAAGCCTAATGCCAACAATGTGTTCAGTCTAAGTATAGGTGATGTAGAACAGGCATTTAGAAATTCTGATATCGTTGTAGAAAACAATTACAGGACACAGGCTGTCTCTCACTTCTATACAGAACCCAACGTTTGTCTGACCAACTTTGAACGAGATGGAACGCTTGTCGTTTATTCATCGACTCAGTCAGCATATCGCATCCGCCAAGAACTTGGCGACGCTTTGCAAATATCGCCCTCGAGGATTAGGGTGATAGTCCCCTACGTTGGAGGTGGCTTCGGCAACAAGCTGACTCTAGGACCAGAGCCCATCTCCGCCTTGCTATCAAAGGCCACCCGGCGTCCCGTCAAACTTGCGTTCACGCGTGAGGAATCGATGATCGCTACAAACATACGCCATCCCTTTATAATTCAAGCCAAGTCGGGTGCCAATAAAGACGGAAGATTGACAGCTCTCAAGCTGGATGCAGTGTTGGATGGTGGAGCCTATTCAAGTGGCCCAGGGATCTATGTTGCAAGCCGCAGCATGCTGGTTGCTCTTAACATCTACCGATGGCCGAACCTAAAGCTAAACGCTTCACGAGCATATACAAACAAATCGACCGGAGGCGCCTTCCGCGGTTTTGGTGACGCCCAAGTGGGATTCGCTGAAGAATCGCAGGTCAATATGATGGCAAGTGAGCTGGGAATAGATCCGATCGAGATGCGGCTCAGGAATCTCCTAAAAGACGGCGATCTCAGTGGCATTGGGGAAAGAATGCGTAACCTCGGAAGTAAAGAATGTCTTGAAAGCGTCAAACAGATGCAGGCGTGGGCCCCACACGCGGTCCGCAAAGAAGGTCCATGGAGGTTTGGAAGAGGGACCGCGATGGGCGAGAAGCACAGCATGGCCCGGACCACTTCTGCAGCGTTAGTCCACGTTCGTAGCGACGAAACGATCGAGGTCCTATCTAGCGCCACGGAGATCGGCTCTGGTGCTCATACCGTACTTTCTCAAATTGCTGCCGAGGAATTCAGGACCTCAATCGACAAAGTGCGTATGCATTCAGTCGATA
Organism: Thaumarchaeota archaeon UBA141; assembly: GCA_002495315.1. Taxonomy (GTDB): domain Archaea; phylum Thermoproteota; class Nitrososphaeria; order Nitrososphaerales; family UBA141; genus UBA141. The sequence continues at coordinate 3,319 of DAEN01000018.1, read as the reverse complement.
CGCGAGATACCCCTGTAGACGAGGGAGCATATTCGAGCCGGCAGACCTTCAACTCGGGGAACGCTGTGAGGGCTGCGTGTGCCGATGCTAAGCGACAGATCTTTGAGAGAGCTTCGCGAAAGCTTGATGCGAAGACCGAAGACCTTGAGATAGAAGATGGAGTAATCCATGTCAAGAGCGATACTCGACGTAAGATGAGACTAAATGAGCTCTTCACCCAGGGTATCAGTCGCTTCGGATCTTTTCTGGATGATGGAGAGTCATTCATAGGGAAGGGACTCTTCTTGCTGCGCACGGGGCAATTGGATCCACAAACGAATCGTCTGACCTCGGATAGACTTGAGGCCTTTCATCAACATACCGCTGGGGCGGTTGATTTGGCCGTAAATGTCGAGACGGGGCGCGTCCGAATCTTGAATATCGGTATGTCAACCGACGTTGGACGGGTTGTCAATCCCTCCCTACTCGAGGGCCAATTCCAGGGAGGTGCGGCTATGGCGATGAGTGCGAACATGTTCGAGGATCTCCAGCTCCGGGATGGGAGGCCCATTAATGCGGATCTTAAGGACTACAAGATCCTCGGTTCTTTGGATATCCCTATCATCGAGCCAATCATGATCGAAATACCTCAGGAGGACGGGCCCTTCGGCGCTAAAGGTGCTGGCGAAGTCTATATGGCATCGATAGCTCCTGCAGTGGCCGCCGCGATCTACGATGCAGTAGGAGTATGGATAACTGAGCTCCCAATCACTCCAGAGAGAGTCCTGGAGGCAATTGTTGCAAATAAAGCTCGGAGATAATGACGAGTTAGAAACTAGTCGTCAAGAACGCTTGACTTTCCGCTATCGTGGCCAAGTTACCTCTAAGCATATATCTCCGAATCTTGTAATCTCCATTGAAGTTTCAGGCTCTATACGACAACTACAAATCAAACTAATTGGCCAATGATAACCGTGGTCAGAAATCAAAAACTAAAGACCCTTCTGAAGGAGAAGAAGACCTTAGTGGGAGCTGGCGCTTACGACGGTCTCTCCGCTCGGCTTATTGAAGAATCTGGCTTTGATCTTATCTACGTCTCCAGTATGTCTGCCACTGCCAGCATTTACGGGAAAGCAGATATGGGCATAATGACTTTGCCTGCAATGCTCGAGCTTACTAGGAATATCTCCAACGTCGTCGAAATTCCCGTTATTGCTGATATTGAACAGGGGTATGGAAACTATCTAAACATAGCCTACAACATACGCGAGTTCGAGAAGGCTGGCGCGCAGGGAGTACTCATAGACGATAGCGTACCAGGGAACGTTTGGTCAGTTGAGCTCATATCGGGATTTGGTGGACCATCAAAAGGAATGCCACTTAGAGAGGTGATCAGTGTTGAAGAGATGTGTAAGAAGATCCGAGCGGCAGTCCAAGAACGGTCGGACAGATCAACAGTAGTGACTGTGAGATGCAACCTACGAGGAACGAAAGGTTATACCACTGACGCCGCGATAAAAAGGGCAAATAGATACATTGACGCGGGAGCTGATGTAATCTGGGCAGCAGGAACGGTCGAGGAAAAGCGCGAATATGCGAAACGTGTAAAACCTCCTCTAGGCCTATTCACCGCGATAGTCCCGAGCCAGGATCCTATCACCGTGGATGATTTTGTGAAGATGAATATCAGAACAATCCTATACACCACACCGCCAATCTACCTGGCTGGAAAAGGTCTACTGGAAGCCCTCAAGAAGCTTCATTCCTCTGGAAACATAGGCGACGTGTGGGACCAGATGTTTTCACATGACGAGTTCAACCGAGTTACTAAGCTAAACGAACCCGTTGAAATCCTTCGAAAGTACGCAAAGACCTGAAGATGTACATCTCAAATTAGCGTCGTGGCCGCACCTTAGTGTCTATTGCGTTCGGCCCTAGTTGAAACACTGGCATCCTTCTCCTTTGCCAAAGCAAAAATGCCGCCGCCAGCCACCTGAAGGGCTATCATCCCTACAAATAGGGCGCCAAAACCAAAAGCCTCGATCAAGAAACCAAACACGGGTATCCAGACACTAACAATCCCGAATCCTAGAGTAAAGAAGAGTCCGAAAGTCATGTCGCGTTGGGTGGAATCACTTACGTCGGCAAGAAAACTCTGCAAGACTGGCGGCACTGCGAAGGAGAAGATCCCGAAGAGGCCCAATAGAACAGCTAGTGAAAGCGGATCATGGAATGTAAGAAAGCCAGCGGTTATGGGCGTGACAAGTGCGACGGATATCAAAATTACTCGCTTTCGTCCGATCCTGTCAGACAGTGGTCCAAATACCAACGGGGCAACAATCCCACCCGCGGAGACGATAGAAAATAGAGCCCCAGTTGTGCTTAGTGGAAATCCCAAGCCTTGGACCATATAGATCGGAAAGAAGGTAGCAATGAGCGCGAATCCCCTACCTCCCATTAGAATCATCTGCGCCACTACTATGACCGTTATGTTTCGCTGTCGGAAGAGTTGTAGAATCGGACGCATTTCCACCCTCTTCTTATTCCCTTCAAGTCGAGTGGGATTTGAACCACCCAGAAGCAAGAATAGTCCTACGCCTAGAATTATACTGGGCAGTGCCAGTATTCCTAATGCACCACGCCAGCCGATGAATAGTATCAATGGAGCTACTAGGATAGGAGCTATAGCTTGTCCTAGGTGGCCGGCCGAAATATGGATTCCAAGTGCTTTCCCTCTTTTATCACTAGAGTAACCGTCAGAAATTATCGATGTTCCGATAGGGTGGTGAGTGGAATGAGCAGCTCCAAAAGCTCCACGATATCCCACAAGTTCTAAGAGGCCATTAGCCGTACCAGTGATAAGGGTTGTAACTCCCAAAATTGCATGACCTACACCCATTATAACACGACGAGGGAAATACCGGGTCAAGAAACCGCTAGCGCCCTGCAGATATCCTGCAGTTGCGTTTTGTGTAGCTGAAATGATCCCTATAGCACCTAGACTAAGATCCAAGTCTACAAGGAGAACTGCATAGATTATCGACATCGCACCGGTCTGGAAATGTTTGAGAGTATGGGCAACTGAAACAGCTGTCAGTAGTCCTCTAGACGATTCGATCTTCTTCAAAGGGAAACTACCCGGGATTAAGGGAGAATCTTGTTACTTGTTAATATTTGAGCGGAAGACACTAATCTATTTATTACCGGTACATTTTCAGGCTCTTGCATTTACAAGCATTCTAGAATATTCTGGAGCTTTTCAGATAGGTGTCTTGTACATAACGGTTATAAACCTAATAAAGACATAACTTTGCAGATGAACAAATCCGCAGGATACTTC
>DAEN01000087.1 GCA_002495315.1 Thaumarchaeota archaeon UBA141 | reverse complement strand
CACATTTCCCGCCTTTTGCAGCAGGGCCTGAACATGGTCTGCACCATCAGAGAGGTGAATCCCGATGAAGCCGACCCGCAAGGGCTGCTTGGGTTGTCAGTTGTGTCGCAACAACAGAACCTGAGTGAGGTCTTCAGGGGATTCTTGTTGTGACCGTTCTAGACATTGTGATTCAGATTTGGGAGGAATCGATTGGTCGTCAGCACACCTTTGGAGCTACAGGTAAAACTAGCGAGGGGGAAGAATGAAAAAAATTGACTTAAGAAGCATCATTATCGGAATCTTGGGCGCAACGCTATTGTTTATGACAATGGGAGCAAGAAGCCAACATGAAAACATGGGGGATATTGTGGTCAATTCTATTAAGGTGATAGATCGCGACGGCAGAGTAGCCGCATTAATAATATCCAGTGATTCAGGCGGGATGATTTCAACCCAAAACCAAAATGGAAAACCTGGAGCTGTTCTAGGAGTAGGCCCAAGTGGACGTGGAATAGTTGGAACCTACAACAATGATGGGAAGCCTTTAACATCCTTAGGTACAGATGACGATGGACATGGAATGATCATCACCCTGGACAAGAATGGAAAACTGACAACTTCCTTAGGAGCGGATGAAGAAGGGCTTGGGGTAATTAAAGTCCTCAACAATGTCGAAGAAGAAATCGTTATCCTTGGAGCTAGAGAAGAAGGACATGGGGCACTTCAAACCCGCAACAAGGATGGAAAAGCCACAGCTTATCTAGGAACGGCCCCAGACGGGCACGGAGGGATTCTTACCTACAACAAGGATGGAAAAAAGGTAGTCGCCTTAGTATCAGATGAAGGCGGACATGGAATGATTTTAACTCTCAACAATGATGGGAAGAGGACAACTTACCTAGGTGTAGGCGAAGACGGACGGCGTTTAGGAAGACTTGAAATCTCGAATGAAAGTGGAGAAATAGTTGCCACAATTCAAGCCGATAGATTCTCCGATGGAGCTGTTGGTCTGTTTGACAGAAACGGAGATCTTGGCTGGTTTAGGGATGCAGCAGGTAAGCTAAAGTTCGGGGACTAACAAGCAGTAGAGGAAATTATACAAGGGTTTTCGGGCCAGGCTGTATGGCATAATCCATGTAACGCACTTTCGACATCAGAAGGAAATGGTCTAGAATTGGAGTATTTGATCTCATAAGAAGAAAATAATCGTGGCCCTCATTACGCAACAGGGGGATTCGGAAGAACACGGTCCCCCAAACGAGATTATTCTGTCGGAAGTGCTGCCTATCACATATTGCGGAGAAGGCTGGAGTGAGAGGTGGAGGGCAAGGATTAGCCTGAAATACGACAACGAAGGTTTGTTGGAGGCGAGGGTACTTTACGAGTACGATGATGAGGATAGACTTGTGAGAGAAGAAGTTCTGTGGCCTTAACCATGAATTCGCCGTAGGACTAGACAGTTTCGATTCTCTACTTTGAGGAGTGAGATTATGGTTCGTGTGCTTTTCTCGGTATTAGTAATACTAGCTCTTGGTTCTTCAAGACCAACTAGCGATTCCTATGTATCGAATAAATACGGCTTTGCCATTGATTTCCCGAGTGAAGTAGAAATTGAAGTATCTAATAACTACGTTCGTTCGTTCACAGCACACGAATTGGTAGATGAAAGCTTCATCATGTACCAGGTTCAGGTCTTGGACGAGCAACCTGGATATCCGCTTGAGTATGACACCGAAAAAGAATACGAGACCTTTTTGAAAGGATTTTTGGCATCTTCCCAGTTCAATTATGATCACACCAAAAACCTACATAGGAGAATCTCACTATTTAAGAATAAATACTATTCACTGGACTATGAATTTGAGGGAGTGATGAAACCCTACGACTTGCCAGTCTCTAATAAGGGAATAATTATATTGCACCATAAACGGCTTAAGAGAGTCTCTTTCATTTATCCTCAAGACATGAGTAATTACCCGATGGTACAGAAGAAATATGAGCAGTTTATCGGGTCATTTCGTCTGATTGATTAGATGTTTCGAGTGAATTCCCTATTCTGATAACGTGATGAAAATACACATCTTAACTTGACTCATTAGACAAACATGGTTTGTTGATTCGGAGAGTACTATATGAGTACGATGGTAAGAACAGACTTGTAGGTAAATCAAACACTATACCAAGGCGGAAGAAGATGAAAGACAAATCAGGAGTTCCAAAGAAAACGGTTGCTCCAGACCGCTTCCCTGATCGTTTGGTGGAAGCCTTATTTTCCTGCCTGTCATTCAAGGGGAACAGCCTCATCTCTCTAGGTGATCGTGGAGTTTCAGCATGACCACATCGATGACATCTATCGCAAGCATCTTGGTTGGTCTGCTGCTAACGGCCCCCATGCTCAAAGGCGACGCAGCTTATAGCCTAGCTGATCTTACATATACGATACAGGAGTTTGCTCAAAGATATAGGGCGGCTCATCCAGGCGAGTATGATCATATACCTGACGATGAAATTGTCAGAAGATATCTTGCCCTTGTTCCTTCCTACCAAAAAAACATAGAGGACATTGAAAGGCTTTATCCAGGGGCTTCTACTGCTCCAACACAATATAGTGTTTATGATGAAGATGATGTTGCAGGGTTCTTCAAGAGGATGGGATTGGGATTTAAGAGTATGTTCTACAACCTTGGCCCTGGTCTTGGTGGAACTGTTCTTTCTGTAACTGATGCTCCCTGGGCGGTCTCCACTGTTGAGAATTGGAGAAAGTGGGCTAGAGATAAGAATCTTGGAATGGTACGGAATAATCTAGACATACAGGCATACGTTGAGTGGGGGAAGGACGAAAGAAATCGTCTGGGCAGGGAATACCGTTTGAGGATTCGATGGGACGATGAAGATTTTGAATAGATTACTCAGTTTGCTCGGATGGTTTTTAATCACACTGCAGGTTTTGGTGTATTTGACGTACCTATCGGGCTATGATATTTTTTATCCATTCTACGGTCCCGTATGGGGCTTGAAGGCGATTCTCTACGGAATCAAAAACGTATCTTCTATGCATATTTCATCTGGGCTCAGTGAATTCCTTGCTGGCAACATGTTTGTCTTGTTGGGTATTATTCTGGTATGGAGAAGATCGATCGGTAGGGGTTTGAGAAGTATATCCTCAATTGTGGTTGAAAAACTATCTCCATGGATGGAGAATTCGCAGTTGGGATTCCGACCGCTATTCAAGTGGTTGCATATTCGAAGCACGGGGATTCAAAGACTGTACGTCGTACTAACGATTTTCTCTTCGACGGCAGTCGGGATCTGGTTTGAGTCGGAAATCACCCTCGGGTTTTTGTGGGGGTTTCCCTTAGCTTTTGGAGCGATTGTGCTCGTATCCAGAATTACTATCTGGATAAAGGAAGGATTTATTAAGGATAGTGATTCTCAATAACCTCCGTCTCTCTGTTGAGCCTATCAGAACATAATATTCTCTCTCTCCGTTGACAATAGACGTTCATAACGGCGTACTATTGGATTTCTCGCTGTCTCTGCCCACCTGACATTCGTTCCAAGAAAGAGTTGCACGTAGTTGCTAAAGTGTGCAATTCCATCTCACACTTTCCTCGTGTCAGACAGATATGCTAACAGACTCAGCCTCTTCAGGAACAGACAGTTCCCTACCCTTAAGGAGAACGTCTATGAGCTCTGAGGCTTCTTCCTTTTTCAGTTCCTCCAGTGAGTTAATCCCGTACTTTGCTACCAAATGGAGTTCCATATGTCTCTTAGAATCCTTGTCGTATATTTGATCACACAGATACGCAATGTACTCAATCTGGCGCGGCGTGACGGGCCTTGGGCGCTCGCTTTCATGAGGAAGTTCGACTGAGTACATTTCCTCAGCATTTGTGGGTGCGAGGCCAGCCATGACCGCAATGAATGATAGTGGAATCCGATAGGCCTTACCTGTGGCACGGGTAATGCTCATTGACTTAATGGCGTACTCTGGAGCGTCAGCCCAGTTGGGCTCCTTATCGCTACACAGAGCTTCGCCAGCAGCTACCACCCTGTCTCCCAGCCGTACTTCCACTCTCGATTCGTAGGTTGTCTCACCCTCTCTATCCAACTTACGGCTATAGATCACGACTGGGAACACTCCCAAGGTTGCCCCCAGCATAGTCCACCATTCAACCTTCGGGTATTGTTTCCCAGCAATGTCTGCAATGAATTGGCTGCCAGTACACTGGCCAGACATCAGTTGCACCAATTCCCTCATCTCCTCGAAAGCCTTCTTGGGGCTTCGTGAGAAGAGGGCTTCCTGGGGCAACTCGGCGGGCCCTTTACGTGGCCTAT
>DAEN01000011.1 GCA_002495315.1 Thaumarchaeota archaeon UBA141 | reverse complement strand
GCTCTCCTCATCCCTCGTCAGTTCATTATGCATCAGGAATACGAATTCACATATTCAGAAAGCTGCGTATTAATGTCTCCCAAGTCTAGTCGTCATTGGCTAGACGATTCCGTGTGTTGTGATCACGGAAGACTTTGCAGAGATCAGTACAAGTGACATTATTATCGCTCACCTTTTCTAGTGGTCAAAGACAGAAATCAGGTAGACATTGTTAAAATCCCATAACTTGAAACGAGGAGAAATCTAGTGTCGCTAAAGAAAGCCAAAGTTCGACGAGAAATCGGAAAACATTGGATAGTGGAAGGAGGCAGAAACACATACGGCAAAGCTCTTGGAATTATGGTCCTGGACACACGGTTCGACCGACTCCCTGGCGACGTTGCGAATGCATCGACATATTCGTACCCAGTAGTCTTCAGAACCATCAAGGGTGCCACTACCCAAAAAGTGATTAAAGAAGGCGGAGCTGGGCTCGTGCCTTTGTTTGCAAGAGCTGCAAGAGATCTGGAAAGAGAAGGAGTAAAGGCCATAACCACTAGCTGTGGATTCTTAGCCCTACATCAGAAAGAGCTAGCTGCTAACGTAAAGATTCCGCTCTTCACTTCTAGCCTTATTCAAATTCCTATCGTTCACGCGATGCTGGGCGGCAAGAACAAGGTGGGCGTCCTCACAGCTAACGCCTCGTCTCTAACCGACAAGCATTTCAGAGCCGTAGGTATACGACAGGACGTACCACTCGTAATTGGAGGGTTGGAAAAGAAATATAATCTGGCGAAATGGCTTTGGGGAAGCAGACATCCTCTAGATGCAGTCAAAGTTGAACAAGAAGTCATCGAGAGTGCTTTAGAAATAGTCCGTAGGGATAAGAATGTGAAAGCGTTTGTGCTCGAGTGCACCAATCTGCCTCCATTCTCACACTCAATCCAAAAAGCCACTCGTCTACCTGTCTTTGACATAATCACGTTAGCAAATATGATCTATCACGGAGTGTCAAGGCATAGATTCCGTGGTTTCCTATAATGGCACCAAGAGATAGTCGTGAATTTCACATTCAAACGGACCAGCGATTCGAAATCATCGTTGAAAGGATTTTGATCCCCCGAAAGCTCCTCTCAACAGGGGATCGCGCACCGGATTTTTCGCTCATCTCGAATAGTGGTAAACCAGTCAGCCTTGTCGACTTTCTCGGCAAGAAGATGATCGTTCTATTCTTTTATCCCAGAGATGGCACTCCAGGCTGTAAAGCAGAAGTACTTAGCTTCCGAGAGAAGTATGACGTCTTCACTGACTTAGATGCAGAAGTCATAGGAATAAGCTCAGATACGATCGATTCGCACAGTAAGTTCGCGTCTGAGTGTGACTTGTCATTCCCTTTACTAAGTGATAATGGTGGAACCGTACGAAAAGAGTACGGAGTCGGCAAGACGCTCTGGATAGTGGAGGGGAGAGTAACATATGTGATTGATAAAAAAGGCAAGATAAGACACGTCTTTTCTTCTCAGCTCAGACCCAAGAATCACGCAGTTGAGGCGATAAAGAGCCTTATAGAAATTGTAGGGGCTTCAAGATAATTCTCCATTCAAAGTAGATAATAGAATTGAGTAAAGCCATATCATACGTCCTTTCAGCTATAGGAGTCGTCGCTTTAGCTCTAGCTTATCTTGAACCCATATCAGGACTGACGACCGAAGGGAATAGAGCAGTTGGCCTAACCATCTTCGCTGCCACCTGGTGGGTTGCAGAGCTCATCCCAGGACCGCTCACGAGTATACTCATACCGGTACTCGCAATACTGTACATTGGTACGGACATCCCTACAGCTATGGGTGGATTCCTGGTCCCTGCGGTCTGGTTCTTCCTTGGGGCGTCGATGATGATGACAGCTGTCACTGAAACTGGACTAGGAGATAGAATTGGTACAAGGCTCTCTGCTGGAGGGAGAATAAAGAGCATTAGATCCCTCGTCTTGATGAGCTTCATCCTCGGAATTGTCTTTGGTCCGATTCTCCCAAGTCTAGTTGCCAAATATATGGTAGCAGTTCCCATCTACATTGGAATTCTGAAGAAGTTAGGAGTAAAAGCTAGATCGAAAGAAGCAGCATGGGCACTCATGTCCTTGGCAATAGGCATCAGGTCTTCTGCTTTGATTGTCCTGAACGGCGACGTCTTGAATATTGTTACCGCCGGGTTGTTGGGAGTACATAGAGGACTGACAGTATCATGGGGTGAGTTTCTTTCAGCTTTTGGGCCACCCGCAGCAGCAGCGACATTGCTTAGCCTCGCACTGCTCCTTCTTCTTTCACCTAAGACAAAGTTCCCAAAACCGATCCAACATTCATCCGTAGCCAGCACCCTTGGCGCTAACGAGAAAAGAGCCTTGATAATCCTGGGTAGTGGAATAATCATCTGGGGTCTCGACTTTATTCACAAGATAGATCCCTCTTGGATCGCAGTTCTGTTGGGAGTAGTATTCTTCCTTCCCCGTGTAGGCGTTCTAGGTGGAAAAGACCTAAACAAATTAGATTATGGACTTTTCATCTATGGGGGAGGAGCAATTAGCCTGTCTTTTATCCTGTTATCTTCTGGCGTAGCTGTCCTCTTCAGCGATGCAATAGCGAGGA
>DAEN01000085.1 GCA_002495315.1 Thaumarchaeota archaeon UBA141 | reverse complement strand
TTGTCCTCATGCAGGTCAAGATACCGATTAAGGGCGACGCCAGTCCATGATGGCCGTCGCTCTTCGCGAGCTACTCCTTGTTAATCGACACGCGGACGCATGTGTCCACGGCGGCACTCACCATATCGATTCTATCTGGACGAATTGGAATGAAGGAGTTCCAGTGGATTCCCCTGTCCGTCTCTTTCCCCAAGCCTTTCGCCCAGTGGCCGAACGCGCCCGGCACCCCGACAACCTCTGGATGTATACCTTCGGTGATCTTCGCTATTGCCCTAGCTCTATATCCGAATTCCGACTCAAGGGATATTGAGTCTCCGTCTCGTATCTTTAGCTCTTCGGCTTTCTGTGGATTGATAAGGACGTGGAAACCCCTGTTAGCCTCCGTGAGGTTTTGAAGCCATGGATTGGAGACTGTATACCCGGTAGAAAGTGCCTGCTCTGGAAGCTTGAAATTTACTATGTAAAGAGAACGCTCAGGCTTATCAGAGTATGAAGGGCAGGGTTTCCAATCTGGAAGGGGCTGGTAGTCCGAAAGATCCCACTTAAGCCCCATCTTTTCCGTGAGCTCCGATACGTCCTCTCCTGCTTGTTTCATGTGCTCCAGATATATCAAACTCCTTCCAGTGGTATGGGGTCTTGGGTAAATTTCATCTATCATTTTCTCTCGAAGGACAAAAACCCCTTCTCGCTTGAACCACTCTAGCCCTTTCTCCTCCGAAATCATGGATCTTAACCATCTGTCACAGATGTCTTGCCAGTCAGTCGGATTTGATCCCTCTAGTTTGTGCTTATCCTTGAGATTGAGATCGGTGTTGAGTTTCGAGTGGAGCTCGTCCAGGAATCCCGCCTTTTCAGCGAGTCGGTACAAGAGCTCGAATGGGTGTGAGTACTTCACATCAGGTGTGACAACAGGTTGAGCGATCAGAGAATACCATGACTGACCACCCATTGGTTTCTCCAGTCTGTTGGCGAATGGCAGCAGGAGTTCCAAGAGGGCGGGATCTGGGAGTACATAGTCCGCCAACTCAGCCGTTTCGTCAACCTTGCTCGAGATTGAGACGATAAAAGGAATCTTCATGAATGCTCGCGCCATCTTCGAGGGATCTGCGCCACTGATCAAGGGATTTGTGCGAGTCACAACAAGAACCTCGGGCGAGTAAGGCAGTCCATATTTCTCCGGTTCGAGGAGTGCTTCTATCATGAAGATGCCGGAATAGGGCGCGACGGGGAAGAGTTCCCGAAGACTGATTCTCTCGGGCGATTTCACTTTCGCCGGAGGATAGATGGTAGGTACGACGATGGGTTTCGCGCTCAATTCTCCAGAAGGAATTATGATTCCATCAACATCTTGCTGGGGCCCCCAGCCTGGGCCAACTGCATTGGATCCAAGCATGCCTCCAGGAACATCAACGGCACCCACCATGAGGTTCAGCAGATACATCGAGAAGCCCGTCAACATAGCGTGTTTGTGTTGACTGGGCCCCCTATTCCATAATGCAGCGACTGTGCGAAGAGGAAATGATTTCCCCTCGAGGGAGATCGTGCTCCCAATCGATGCTGCCTGGGCAAATTCACTTGCAATTCGTTTAATCGTTTCGACGGGAGTCGTGGTGATTGATGACACCTTTTCAGGACTATAGCTTGCTACATGATCCTTGAGTTTCTGAAAAGCAGGCGTGCACGTGTTGTCATTCACTGTGAATTCTCCTTCAATGGCTGCGTCGCTTCCCGAGACCTGGTCAAAGGGAAGCCCTTTCTCTTGCGAAATGTCCCAGACCATGGGCTTTTTCGTGTCTGCATCCCGTAGGTACGTACCATCTGATTTCAGAAGATAGGAACCGTTTGTGTACTTCTTCAGGAACTCCTTGTCATATGCCTTAAGTTCGTTAAGCAGAAGATTTAGAATTCCTAGAGCAAAAGCTGCGTCGGTACCAGGTCTGATGGGTATCCATTCATCGGCCTTCCCAGCCGCCTTGCTACATACTGGATCTACAACGACGAGCTTCAATCCTCTTTCGCGGGCTTCGGCCAGCTTCTTAGCTGACTCCATGGCGTTAGAAAGTATGGTATGGCCGAACTGGCACCCGAATAGAATGAGATATTTGCAGTGGTCTAAATCGGGTTCCATGAAAAAGGCACCATGTGCAAGATACGTGAAGGGATGCACGTTGTTACCACAGAAGAAGTTAGGAGTTCCCACCTCATAGTTCGAGGATCCGAAGGCCGATACCCACGAGCGATACAAGTGAGCTGCATGGGTGTCGAAGGTCATGAAGACCAGTTTTCTCGGGTCATCCTCTCTGACTTTTTTTAGCCGTTCTCCAATTTCGGATAATGCCTCGTCCCACTCGATCTCCTTCCATCCAGGTTCGACGCCGAAACCCTTCGCCTCGTTGGTCCTCTTCAACGGCTTTTTCAGACGTTCCGGATCGTACAAGTTGGCAATGGCGGCCGTTCCCTTGGCACAGATCTTGCCCTTATTGTGGGGAGAGCTCGGGTTGCCCTTAACCATCGTAGCTACTCCATCATCTACTTTGACAAGGATTCCACAATTATTGTAGCACATGAAACATACTGTTGGAATCCAACTATCCTTTTTCTGAGAAATTGACTGTAAATTATTCACTAAAATGCACTCTCGTCCTTACTTACTAGCCGTATATATTCCAATAGTTATAAACCATAAGAACGAAAATTAGTCTCTTAGCTTACTTCACGGATCAGACTAATAACACACGTTCAGATCATTTGTGTATCTAACATTTGTCACTCATAACAGCGGCAGTACTCTTTGCTCTCTCGACTGCTGTCTTACTTTCTCTCCGAAATATCACAATCAGAATAGGCTTAACAAAGTCTGACGCCATAGTTGGAGTATTTCTGTCAGCACTCATTGCAATCCCAGTCTCAGTAGCGGCCACGCTAGTACAAGGAGATTTTTTCGTCGTCGTAAATTACAACGTCTTCAATGTAGCATTGCTTGGAGCTGCAGGAGTCATTCACTATGTGTTAGGCAGAATATTCATCTTCAATAGCATAAAGCTGATTGGAGCATCACGAGCTACCACGATTTTGCAAGCGTATGTTGTAGTCGCAGCGCTACTCAGTATGGCATTCCTGGGCGAATTGATTGAACTAGAGACAGGTGTTGGGATAGCACTCATCATCCCAGGGTTAATGATTATGTCAGGAAGCGGTCCGACAGGAGAAAAAACCTCAACTGATAGAAGAGATTTCAGAAGAGGATTTCACTATGCAATATTAGCAATCCTGTGCTGGGCCTTGTCACCCGTATTTGTTCGCGCAGCAGTCATCGATCTAGGCTCGCCTTTGGTCGGGAATGTAATTGCCAATATCTTCGGTTTAGTCGCGGTGATTGGATACATGATCCCGAGTCGCGGTCTTGAAAAGATCAAGAAGACAGACCGCCGCAGTATGAAGATACTACTACTTGCTTCAATACTCGGTAGCCTTTCCCAACTTTCGCAATACATGGCCTTAGGACTTGGAAATGTTGCAATAGTTGCACCGTTGACTAGTAGCCATATTCTAATCACCATGATTATCTCATACCTATTTTTGCAACGCTTAGAGAAAATTAATCCAAAAGTTGTATTAGCTGGAGCTCTAGTTATTGTTGGATTGTATTTGGTCATCTAACTGTGTGTCAGAATGGAGATCACTCTACAAATAGTGGGGGCCTTGTTCGCAGATCTAATCGATTATTGAAACTAAGAAGAACGCCGTAAGCGACGATATCGATCTCCCATATAAGGCGCGTTAATGATATCATTATGAAGCATAATAGCTGTTTATACAGCTCCCGATATTCTACAAGTACGATGTCTGGCGTGTTAGGAGTACAGGAAGATCTCTGGCTTCCATCAGCCTGCTACATGTGTTATGGAGGTGTATGCGGAATAAAGGC
>DAEN01000049.1 GCA_002495315.1 Thaumarchaeota archaeon UBA141 | reverse complement strand
TGGATAGAGCGTTGGCCTCCGGAGCCAAAGGTCGTGGGTTCGAATCCCACCGGGCCCGCTTCCACTGTAGGTTCAGATACCTTATGGTCTCTTGAGGACGACCTTGCCGTATGACGAGATCGGGAAGATTCCTTATCATCAGTCCGTCGGTGGCATCCTTGTTTCCAAGTGTCTGGGGCCTCAGACCCGACTTGGCTATCGGCGAGATCATGCTTCCTGTTCTCAGTTTCACCCGACTGAAGATTTCCGCAAGCTCTAACCCTTCCGGTACTCTTTCTTCCTCCAGCGTTGGGGTTGCGTCCGCGTTTGTGATTTTGATTTTTCTTCTGATTTCAACGTCAGGGAGGTGACGTAGCCAGGATTTTATGGCGGTGATGGCTCGTTTTCGAGCATTTTCTTTATACGATCCTTCAATTCTTCTGGCATTACAAAACATAAACCCTCCCTACACGTTTTCGTATTAAACGCACCATCAAGGGCTTCCTCTTTCAATTCCGATAATTTGGCCAAGTCCCCACCACTTCTTTTTATGATTTCGACTTGGACAGTCTGCTTGAAACCCTCCACCTCTTCGAATGCTATTTCCTGATCCTCCCCTTCGAATGTCTCGGCTAATTTTGATAGCGTACCCACACCCGCAGGTCCTTCAGAAGTTGTCAACTTCGCTTGGAGTGTGGGCGTAAGCCCAAGAAGTGTTAGATATCTTCTTATCGTAGAAACTGAGACGCCGGTTTCTTTGGCAACTTTTCCATAATCTCTGTACTTATCATAAATTTGTTGGTATGCCCTCGCCTTATCAACAGGGTTCATATCGGCTCTATGGACGTTTTCAATAAGCGATATTATAGTGGCGTCTGTATCGTTTACATCGTCTCGTATTATAGCGGGAATAGTTTTCAATCCAAGTTTTCTGCAGGCAAGAAATCTCCTTTGACCGGCAATTAGGTCATATTTGCCATCGGTTCTCGTCTTAACCATTATCGGATTAAGCAGTCCCTGTTGATGGATACTGTTGGATAAATCATCGAGGCTTGCGTCTTCTGTTCCAGCACCGAGATCCTTGCGTGTGTTGAACTCTGATACGTCGATGTCATTCAATACTATGTCTTTTACTTCCATAGCTGGCAGTGGAAGGTAACGCATAAAAAACAAATTGGGTATCATTGAGTGTACAATCTACCGCGAAAACGTTTTGATCTGACGACAAAGCCCTTAGGACATAGCCGGTTAGGACGAAATCACCTGATTGACCTTCTTCTCGTGATCCTCAGTAGTCAATGACGAGAGAACGGTCACTACCAGCTTGGTTACTGGATGAGCTAAAACTTCTGATCTGACTCTGAATACCTTTTGCAAGTTCTCCCTTGTTAGTACCTCTTCAGGAGAACCTAGAGACATAATCTTCCCACGTTCGAGCAATAGCATGTTATTTGAGTACCTTGCTGCGAGGTTAAAATCGTGGAAAGCGGAAAGTACTGTTATTTTTCTATCTTTGCAGAGGCTGGTTATCATTTCCATTAACTCAATTTGGTTGCCTACGTCTAGGTTCATAGTAGGTTCGTCTAATAAAAGCAGGCTGGGGTCTTGAACTAGTGCTCTAGCAATTAGAACTCGTCTTTTTTCACCACCGCTCAAGTCATTTATGTGCCTATTCTCAAGGAATAGACAGTTAGTCAATTCCATTGACTGTCTAGCTATCACAAGATCTGCGCTTTTTTCCATGGCAAAAGGTTTCATGTGTGGGTTTCTTCCCATCAGGACAATTTCTAGCGCAGTAAAGTTAAATGACGTTTGACTTTCTTGTGGAACTACTGCTATTTTTCTTGCTACTTCCATGCGGCTCATTGACTGTACTTCTTGTTCGTCGATCAGAACCGATCCAACTATTGGCTTGAGTATATTGCTAATTGTCTTCAAGAGGGTTGTTTTGCCTGAGCCGTTGGGACCTATTATGCCAAGAAATTCACCCGAATTGACAGAGAGCTCTACTCCTTCCAGGGCGCGGATTGAATCGTATCGACAGGATACTCCATTAACTCTTAATCTCATGTGATATTCTTGGCCGAAAAGTTTGCCTCTGCTTTCCTAAAAAGACTTGACTCGATATGATATTCAGGCCAACGTCTGAGTGACCTGACAATAGAACACCATTGCAGGCAATAGAGGAGAGAAGCCGAAGACCTCAAAACTCTGTCTTTCTGTTTATGTTCCATTGATCTGACACAACCACAATGTACTTTATCCTCATTAATCGCTTGTCGGAAGATTGACATATCGTTTAGACTCATGGAAACTATCTAGTTGAGCTCCTCTATGACTCGAATTATATTCAAAATAGGAATATGTCGTCGAGTGTTGAGAGTGACTAGAAATAGTGAATTCCCTGTGGAATTCTTTAGGGATAAAGGAACTGGGATCATTCGATCAAGTGGAGCTGCTGTCTAGACTTGAATACAAAGCGAGATATCTTGTACTTGAAGCGATTCTCCCGGTGGAAATTCATCATTTCTATCTTGGCCGTGGTATTGATTCTCACTATTTTGATTAGTACTAATGTTGGATTCACTCAGATCCCCTTCCAAACCGTGTTCAAGGTGTTAGTGAATAGTTTCTTTGGAGGTAGCGAGATCCAGCTTTTCCCAGACATTCCGAAGGTCGAAGAGACAATAGTGACGCAGATTAGATTACCTAGAATCATCGCTGGAGTGCTAGTAGGTGCTGCGTTATCAGGAAGTGGTATCACACTCCAGGCTATCTTCAGAAATCCTATGGCAGATCCCTATGTCTTAGGAATTTCGGCTGGCGCTGCGGTGGGAGGTGTATCAGCTATAGTTCTGGGCGTAGGGAGTGGATTATTTGGTCCTAATGCGATCTCTATCTTAGCATGGACGGGCGCCCTAATGGCATCATTTCTGGTATACTATGTGGCCCGAGTTGGAGGTAGGACACCAGTTATGAGCCTCCTCCTCTCCGGGATATCTGTCAGCATTTTCCTCTTTGCAGTAGTTACGCTTTTGATTGTCATTTCCAATCCATTCACTAGCGAACTACAGGCGTTGATTTTCTGGCTCCTAGGGAGCGTGGCAAATACGGCGTGGCGGGAGGTATGGGTGGCTTTCCTCCCAATAGTAGTTGGACTTGCCTTGATGATAGTATACTCTAGACAACTCAATGTGATGCTATTAGGTGATGAAGAGGCTGAGCATCTTGGAATTGAGACTGAGAAGCTCAAGAAACGATTGATTGTCGCGGCATCGATCGTAACAGCTTCAGCTGTAGCTTTGGGAGGCATCATAGGTTTCGTGGGTTTGATGATCCCTCACATCATGAGGGCTCTGGTTGGGCCCGATCACAGGGTGCTGATTCCCTCGTCGATCATGGCCGGAGCTATATACCTTGTCAGCTTTGATGCACTAGCTCGTGTAGTTTATGGACCTGCAGAGTTTCCTGTAGGAGTCCTTACGGCACTTGCCGGTGGTCCTTTTTTCATATATCTATTGTACAAGAAGAAAGGATCGTATGCCCTGTGATCTGGCTAAGCCAAAATCAGGAAGGTTTGGAGCGGTGATAGCCATTGCAAAGCTTGATTACTGTTGGAAAAATATTCAATTTCAGTTGTTTTACAAGAAGAGCTATATTGGGGGTTCCTGGATTTAAAAATACAGGAACAGAAAGAGTGGGGGATACTGTTTTACTTAATTCAGTTGTTGCTCTGATGAATTAATGTCTTTAGCCGTATGTAGACGACATGTGGGGATACCTTCTCGATATCAGCGTA
>DAEN01000005.1 GCA_002495315.1 Thaumarchaeota archaeon UBA141 | reverse complement strand
TGATAAACGCGGTTTCTCTTGACCATTGGTTCAATTACCTCTGAAACCACTATGCGACTGACTTATTTCGTGGTCTTTCTTTCAGTTGAAATTGCTTTGGTACTGACTTGTTCGTTAAACTAATAGCGCACATCTTCTTTGCTCGTCTTCCCATCGAATCGCTGAAAATGTGCAAGTTTTTATTGCACTTTTCATTCTTTCTAGTAAGATCTATCATGGGTGTTCCATTTATCAGCTAATGTAAAGAAAGATAGATCGATGTCATTTCCCATCGAATCTCTTCCCCCAAGAGTACGCATCTATGATACTACCCTTCGCGACGGAAATCAAGGTGTCGGGATCAACTTCTCTCTGAATGACAAGCTCAAGATCTCTAGGCAATTAGATGCAGTGGGAGTTGATTATATTGAAGGAGGATGGCCAAATCCAACAAATCTTTCTGAAGGACGATATTTCGACCTGGTCAAGAGGGATTCCTTGAAGGCAAAGGTCTCAGCTTTCGGGATGACGCGCAGAGTTGGGATTTCCCCAGACAAGGACGAGAATCTTCGGGCACTAATAAAGGCGAATACAGACTATGTTACTCTATTTGGAAAATCCTGGACCTTCCAGGTTGATAGGGTGCTGGAGGTTAGCCGCGAAGAAAACCTTCGGATGATTAGGGAATCAGTGCAATTTCTGAAGGGGAAAGGACGCCACGTAATATATGACGCTGAACATTTTTTCGACGGATTCAAGGCCGATAGTTCATATTCCATGTCCACCATTTCTATGGCGGAACAGGCCGGAGCTGAGGAACTGGTTCTGTGTGATACACGTGGTGGTTCACTTCCGAATGAGATCTATCACATAATGTCCGAAGTAAGTTCGCAGACCTCTCTTCCCCTGGGTATTCATGCGCACAACGATCGCGGACTAGCTGTTGCAAACTCATTATTCGCTGTCGGTGCAGGAGCAACACATGCTCAGGGAACTATAAATGGCATTGGTGAACGATGCGGAAATGCTGACCTGATACAGATTGCGTCCAATCTGGCGTTAATGGGTGTGAATACTGGTGTGGATATATCCAAGTTTACACGACTGGCGCGTTTTGTTGCTGAGGTAGCAAATATGAAACAAGATGAACATGACCCTTTTGTGGGCGTTTCTGCTTTCGCTCACAAGGGGGGAATTCATGGCCATGCAGTAGGCAAGACGCCGGAGGCTTACGAATTTGCGTCTCCAACCATCTTTGGAAATACGCGTCGTGTACCTGTATCTTCTCAAGCCGGTCGCGCCAGCGTACATACGCTGGGGAATGAACTTGGGTTCAAGTTATCTCGTAGCGATCCAGCGGTATTGAAGATCCTGAAAAGCATCAAAGAGCTCGAAGCAGAAGGATATCACCTCGAGAACGCAAATGGTTCGCTTACACTAATATATGCTCAAGCCCTTCAGAAGAAGATTAGTTTCTTTCGCATCGTCGACTGGTCTGTCTTCGTATCAGAATCATCAGGACGAACTTTGACGCAAAGTGTGGTGAAGCTTCATGTTGGCAGAGAGGACATCTTTGCAGCAGCTGAGGGGAATGGGCCAGTCAACGCACTGGACAAAGCTCTTCGTGACGCCCTAAGCTCCGGATATCCAGAAGTCTCAGAGATAAAGTTGACCGGGTACAGAGTAAAGGAGATTGATACTGAGAGCGGCACAGCGGCAAAGGTCGGTGTTTACGCAGATTTTTCACATAGGAATGAGAATTGGACGACTGTGGGCGTTTCAATGAATATTCTTAGTGCCAGCAAGTTAGCACTAGTAGACGGCTACCGATACTTCATGTTCAAGCTGGTTTCACGGCGGCGGATCTCCTCCGCATAATGTATTTCCCATGCAGGATTAGGTCAACTGCAGAGGCACCATCGACCCAATTTCTGTGATTGCTCCAATACTCGTCAATCTTTCTCTTTCTTAGTCAGTTAGAGGGACGCTTTCTACAGACTTCTCCATGCTAGCGCCAGATGGTTCTTCTACCGGGCTGAAGTATAGGATTGGTAGTGTAACGCCTGCCCTGGTATATTCTTGGAGCTTCGCAATCACAATGCTAGGCGGACCTGATATGCTGAGTTCATTAACAACAGACTCAGGAATCTCTTCAGCTGCCTTTTCGGGGCCTTCGTGAAGCCACGTTTCTCTTACTCTTTTCATAGATTCGAGGAAGGGTTCGCGTTCAAACATCGAGAAGATGTGAGGGAGCATGGAGTATCCTAGAATTGCCTTACGAGCTGCTCTGAGCGCTGCGGACTTGTCGTTAGAAATACAAGTAATTATGAATGAAGCAATATCTATCTCGTTCACGCTTCGTCCGGCCTTCTCTGCCCCTATCTTGATGTGAGGTAAGACAAAGGATGCGAGGTAATTTGGGGACACCATATTCATGAGTAGACCGTCGCCGATCTCTCCTGCAAGCTCGATCATATGTGGGTGTCGTGCAGCTACGTAGATGGGGAAATTACTTGGCGGTGCTTTGATTCCAAGCTTGAAACCTTCAATTCTTTCGAGGAATCTGCCCTTGTAGTTCAGAGTCTCCCCTGAAAGTGCTCTTCGGAGAATCCCAATGTACTCCCGGAGGCGTCCAAGTGGATGATCAAACTGCACTCCAAAGGTTTTTCCCGTCCGGGCAGGATTACCTGTACTAAGTCCCATGATTACTCTCCTGCCACTTAGCTCGTGGACTGTCGCCGCAGTCATGGCAGTCAATAGAGGATTTCTAACAAAGATGTTGATGATACCGGTGGCCATTTCGATCCTGGTAGTCGCAGTAGCACATGCTCCAAGAACTGAGATTGCGTCACGTCCTAGCTGTTCTCCTTTCCAAATACTCCCGTAGCCTTTACGATCTGCAACTTTAGCTATCCTAAGGAAGTCGCTAGCGGTGGTTGAATTTGGTAAGTTGATTCCTATTCTAGTCAACTAGATCAAAGGATAACTCAGATGGTATTTAACAATGGGGAAGTGATATTCGCAAAAAACTAGGATTCCGCGTAACGTTTAGCAAATTAGGTCATCTTCACAGTTAGTTACTAAACGTGTTAAGCTCCAATCACCGATATGTTAATCTGAAGTCTGAATATGTGTTCACAGTAAGGCGCTTAAGATGCGGATCTTAGCTGAGTCTGGAGATCTCCAAGATAGGAAGACGAATCTGATGGCAGTTGGAATATTTGAACAGAATCCAAAGGTCGGCCGGTCTATTAGCGGATTGGATCCAAAAATAGGAAATATTGTTGCTGATGCCTTGGCAACAAGAGATTTTTCCGGGAGCCTAAATCAAGTGCAGCTCTTCTACTCTCATGGAGAAATTACACCAAAACGGGTGCTTATGGTTGGTTTAGGGAAGAAGTCTGAATTGGAACTTGATTCAGTGAGACAAGCAGCGGGAAGGGTCGCATTGACAGTGAAGAACCTATCCGTCAGAGAGTTCTCTTCATCCTTGCTGGGGGAAGGAAGTTCTCATTCACCTGATGTACTTGCACAGACGATGGTTGAAGGAACAATGTTGGCCCTGTATGGGTTCCAAAAATTTAAGAACAAACCTAGCGATCACATATCGTCTATTGAAAAACTGACAATAATGGTCAGGAAGAAATCACTCCTGACTCGGGCACGGAAAGGAGCATTGGATGGTAAGCATATCGCAGAGGCTGTATGTCTTTCCCGCGATCTTGCTAATACACCCGGGAACAGAATGACGCCTACGCGACTTGCAGAAGAATGCAGGAAGCTTTCCCGGCTTCATCGGCTAAACCTGAAGATACTTGGAAACAATCAGCTCATAAAGCTCGGTATGGGTGGTATTTTGGGAGTTGCCCGTGGTAGCTCAGAGTCTCCAAAGTTGATAATTCTTGAGTATCGAGGGGCATCGGAAAGCTCGTGTCCTCCAATAGCTCTGGTGGGGAAGGGCATAACCTTTGATGCAGGAGGAATATCGCTAAAGCCATCTGGTAAGATGGAAGAGATGAAGTTCGACAAGTCTGGTGCAGCTAGCGTGATTGCTGCTACGATGGCAGCAGCTACTTTGAAGCTGAAGGTAAACCTGGTCTGCATAGTGCCCGCAACTGAAAATTTACCAGGTGGGTCTGCCCAGAAACCAGGCGATATTATTCGACATTATGGGGGGAAGACCTCGGAGGTGCTAAATACCGATGCTGAGGGCAGACTCATCTTGGGCGACGGAATAGCCTATTCATTGGAATACAAACCCCAGGCTATCATAGACCTTGCCACTCTAACTGGTGCATGTGTAGTTGCTCTGGGCGCAGTTACTGCTGGACTCTTCTCGAACCATGACAGACTCGTGAGACGGATTGAAAAATCTGCAAAGGCTACGTCGGAACGGGTTTGGAGATTGCCTGTAGGTGATGAATATTTGGACCTCATAAAAAGTGAGGCCGCTGACATGAGGAATGTTTTCTCATCTTCTCCAGGTGGTCCTGCTGGTGCAATCATCGCTGCCATGTATCTTAGGGAGTTCGTTGGAGATATTCCCTGGGCTCACCTCGACATAGCAGGCACAGCTTGGACGAAAAGTGATTCTATCGAGAGAACTTACATTCCACCAGGTGCCACTGGTTATGGTGTTCGTCTTCTTATTCACCTATTGAAAGGCTGGTCAGTGGATCTTGGAGATGAATCTTGATTATATTGTGCTCTTGGACTTGTCATAACTGTAAATTATTTCCTTGGCAAAAACGCGCATAACTTGGCCTATTTCATAAAGCTGCTCGACAAGAGCTTCTCCAATCATTCCTGATGTTCCATTGATTACTGCTGCAGGCTTTGGTTTCTCGTTGGCCGTTTTCACTCTTCATCACCACAAGACGTCCTAGAGGCCTATTACCAAGGTTACGAGTAACAATAACGCAATGAGATATCGTTTACGTCTAGGGCTCCTATGATACCTGGTGCTAGAAGTGGTGGGATCATGATTTGAGTCGATCTGTTCGCACCATCGTAACTCTATTCAGTTGGATGATTCTTCTGATACAACGGTGATATCTCCCTCAACCAGTTTTTGTTGTAATGTCTGCTCAAACTCAGCTATTTCTAGCTCCATTTCTACCAAAGTACTCTCTGCAGTGTTGTCCAGTTTCAGTGATATGTTCTGACCCCCAAAACGTCCAAAGGCGACAGCGTCGAACTCTATACGGTGTGATTTGACTAGTGCATATCCATGGATTATGTTTGTGACTTCGCCTTGTTCTACTCTGGTGACATAAATATCCAGGTCCACGTCAGTCAACAACACTTCTGACTTCAGCCAAAGACTGGAAGGTCTAGGGGTGAGTGGCCGCTTGTCCTTTCCTTGACAATTTCTACGTAGCCTCTTACAACTGTGTAGATGACAATGAAGTGTAGGGCAGTAGTGATCATATCCAATAGTACAAAGGTACCCGATAAGATGGATGACAGTACTTGTGCTATTATGATTGTTGAAGTCAATGCTCCGGCAAGTTTCAATGCAACAAGGATTCGAAACCAGGAGAGCATTGATAGCCCAACATACGTGATAGAAGTAATCAAAACAATACTCTCTGCATATATTCCTAGTCCGGCATAGTAGGTTCCACCCAGAAGAGTCTGGATAATAATGTTCCAGATACCGGCTGTCAAAAGAGCGAGAGAGCTTATTTCGTAGTTTCTCAATTACAGTGTTCTCCTGGGGCTAGCCAGAGAGATGGGGAACTTTCTTAGATCTAATGACACATTCTCTATTGATGAAGTCTTCTACTAGGAATAGCGAGTGTTGTGCAATATCTTCTACTGACTCTTCCATTTTAAGGTCATAATCTGGGCCTAAGATAAGATCGCTATGCTTGTCGATCCTGCATTCATGATCCATTTTCGCACCAGGTGTCCCAGCTAGTAGTGTCCAGGTTAGGTCCTTGGCATCACTACACACAAGAATCGCCCACTTGGATGGCTCTTCGATTTCCGGGAATCCGATCTCTGGTGCAAGTTCAGTAGTGCCCCAGCGTTTGTCCTCGCAGAAGATCTTGTTACAAAGCCGACACCGCCAGACGTCTATAGAGCCTACGATCTCGTTGGTATCAAGAAGATTCACGCTACCAAAGTAGACCACATCGTGATTATGACGTTCGGATATCACGTGTTTCAGTTTAATGCATAAGTCCTAAAACCTTTATGCCATAACGTTCTTGCGATTCACACGGATTGTTTAGTATAGCTTAAGGTTATTGAGCCTTGGAATCATTCCAAATATATTCAAAATAATGTTTTGCAAAGCTAGCAAGTCCCACGTGGTCTGACCAGATTGCTGCAGGCGAATCTCCGCCTCCTCCGGCGCCAAGTAGCATTACGACCTCGCGTCCATCGGAGATGACTCCGCCACCGAACATCTGGGCTCTAACTCTGACGACAGCCCACTTCCTGATAGCATTGGCATCTTCATCGCGCATTCCTGAGTCAGCGAGGACCTTTACTCGAACGTGCTTTTCACTTAGCCCGCTTAAAGAAGGAGTCAGTAAATAGGTCACGCTGTTAAGGGCAGCCGGGAGAGCAATCATGAGTTCTTCTTTGCAGCTGGACATCGTTTCTTTCACTTTGGAGATGATGTTGAATTCCCCCCTCACGATCCAGATCTCTGGCCTTTCTTTGACACCACCTTTCAAGTAAAGTGGCATTAGATCTTGAAGGACTTGATCCTCAAGTGTTTGTCTTTCGCTATCTAGTCGCATTCGCAGAGTATCAAGGGCTGTGGAAGGGGATTTTGGGAAGAACTTACTCGGGCGAGATTGGTCGGCCTCTATCCATCCCTTTTTCTCTAAATTGCCTGATACATCATAAACTTTTGAATACGGTACCGACGCGCGATTGCTGATCTCAGCCGCTGTCATAGCTCCATATTCGATTAGAGCAAGATAGGCCTTGATCTCGGATTTCGTGAGGCCAAGTTCAGTAAGGGATTTTCTCACTTTGTCACTGATCTCTATTTTGATCTCACGCTTTTCCTACTCTAAGATTCGTTTCAAACTTAATACTACTTCTCGCCTTTGGTTAGAGTAATTCGGATAGTCTATTTATGAGCCTATCTCATCCGGCAATGAGCTTCATCACTAGTTGTTATTCGTATTTTGATATTTGTCTAGTAGCTATTTGAGGCTAGTTTTATCCACCTTTTCACCATATGATATGTTTGATACTGTTTATAGGCTAGAACAATTCTAAAACTTACAGGTAGCTATAACGGTTGGCATTAATCCAAATCGAAGATAGACGAGCAAAGGTCTCAACGGCGATCAAGAACTTCATACGCGAAACACAGAGCATATGTCCTGACTGTAACCGAATATTGCCTGCAACTGTCTTTGAGCGAGGAGGGAAAGTATTCATGAGCAAAATCTGCACGGAACATGGAGAAGTAGACGAGCTGTACTTTGGCTCTTACGAAATGTACCAGAAATTTAGCACCTACTGGTCTGACGGCAAGGGTACACACGCCCCTAACGTGCCCATCGAAAAATGTTCTTGTCCTATGAATTGTGGTCTTTGTTCAAGCCACCTAAGCCATACCGGTCTAGCGAATATTACTGTTACGAATAGGTGTGATCTTACCTGTTGGTATTGTTTCTTTTACGTGAAAAAAGGCCTAGAGGGAGCTTATGTTTACGAGCCTACTAAGGACCAGATAACAGAAATGGTTAGGACGTTGAGAGCTCAGCGTCCAGTCCCCGGGAACTCCGTTCAGATTACAGGAGGAGAACCAACACTTCGCGAGGATCTTCCAGACTTGGTCCGAACTATTCGGGCAGAAGGCGTAGAACATATCCAGCTTAATACCAACGGCATCAGCCTGGCAATAGATCCTCATCTGGCGAAGCGCCTCCGCGAATCCGGTGTAAGTAATCTTTACATGAGCTATGATGGTGTGACCCCCAAGACCAATCCAAAGAACCATTGGGAAGCCCCGTATGCTATTGACAGCTGCCGACGAGCTGATCTTGGAGTAGTACTGGTTCCTACTATTATCAAATCTATCAATGATCACGAGATGGGCGGTATTCTGGGTTTTGCCCAGAAGAATATGGATATCGTCAGAGCAATTAGCTACCAGCCGGTCTCACTGACGGGGCGCATGGAAAAACAAGAGCGAGACAAATATCGTATCACAGTACCTGATTGCATTAGCAGGATAGAAGAGCAGACGAACGGTGACATACCAGAAGATGCCTGGTTCCCTGTGCCGAGTTGCTCTCCTGTTACTCAATTTATCGAGGCTTTCAGCAAGAAGCCCCAATATGAGTTATCAATACACTTCGCCTGCGGGGCGGGAACTTACGTATTCGAAGATACAGAGACAAAGAAGCTTGTTCCATTGACGAGCTTTCTCGACATCAAGGGTATGCTAGAGTTTCTCGAAGAGAGGTCGGACGAAATTAATTCTGGCGGGAACAGATACCTCAGTGCAGCAAGATTCATGTCGGGGATAGGGAGCTTCGTAGATAAAAAGAAACAGCCACGAGGCTTGAATATGGCTAAGCTTCTGATTAGTGCGATCCTCAAGCATGACTACAGCGCTATGAGTCAATTCCATACTCGTAGCATGTTCCTTGGAATGATGCACTTTCAAGATAAGTACAATCAAGACGAGGAAAGATTACAGCGTTGCGATATCCATTATCTGACTCCTGATCATCGTATCATTCCCTTCTGCTCATTCAATGTAATTCCTGAGTGGTATAGAGATAGGATCCAGAAGAGGTTTGGTATGGGTGTTCCTGAGTGGGAAAAAGAACACGGTGAAAAACTAGAGGATCGACTCTACCGAGGGACTCTACGCAGAGGTGCCCACCACCCAGACTGCGGATGTGAAAAATCTGGGACGAAAGAAACCATGGCAGCCCACGACATGAGTGCATGTCTAACAGAGCAAGTCCACATAGAACCAATAACCGGGACCTAGCTAGTCGCGTACACGGATGGACTAACCTGATTTCATCACTGACAAATTACCACAGAAATACATCTTTCTTTGTCGTGTAACTACACGACTGCTAACTAAACCCGACGTAGTGTGTATGTGCTGGACTAATCTAAGGTTTCATTGCTGTCCATCCGATCTCATTTTACCCTATCCGACCACTTCTGCTTACTAATTTGGCGAAATTGTCGCCAAGAATCTTATCAATGTTTTTCCTACTTAGGTCAATGCCAAGCGGTGCCTTCAGGGCAAGACTTCGGACAGTGGTTATCCAGCTCCACATATCGTTAACCGGGCAATCGCTAGCGAAGACTAGCCGCTCAGGCCCTAAAGCATTTACTGCCTCCTTTAGTCGTGCTCCAGGACTCCAACCGGTTTCTAGGACGACGTTCTCGTTTTTTCTCGCTACGTGGACTGCATCGGAGGAATATGTGACATTCTGAATACCCAGATGGCAGAGAATAATTGTGGCGTCACTACAGGCCTCGATAAGAGGAACTATTCGAGATGGTTCGCAGAGGGGATCACCTGTGTGGATGAGTACCGGCACCTTCAACTTCCTTGCAGCTTCGACAATTGGGACTAACAACTCCTTTGTCATAGTGGGATTGTCTGGCCTATAGTTGTGTGCCTTCGGGTGCAGCTTTACGGCACGAAATCCGTGGTTTCGAACGAGATCGCGAAGGACCGTACATGCTTCCTCGACTCCCTGTAACGGATTTATCATCATGCAACCCATCAGTCGGGAAGGATACTTCTTCACCACACGTGCAACGTATTGGTGTTGTCTGCGGAAGTCCCATGACGGTACATTTGTCACTACAGGAAACGGCATCACTAGTGCACGTTCGACTTTTTCTCCAGACTTGATCCCTGGTGTGGGATGATCCATATGGTGGATGAGTGCTTCTGCCGAGAAGGGCCGCACCAGTCCTAACCTGGCAAACTCCTGAATCGAGGGATCTGCAGCATCGGATATGTGTACATGACCGTCGATAATTACCATGCATTGACCATCAGTTTCGTGAAATTTATTCCTTCAGAATGGATTCGTAATGACTAACAGAATTCCATTCAAGACTAG
>DAEN01000079.1 GCA_002495315.1 Thaumarchaeota archaeon UBA141 | reverse complement strand
GTTCATTGGTCAATGGCAAAATCTTATCATAGTCAACTTCCACGACAGCTCCGTCCCTCTTTTCGAGTTGTCCATTATGAACCTCTACCGTTTTATCATATAGCTTCAAAGGTTTACCTTTATCGCTGTCCACGAAGGTAATCATTCCTTGAGATCCGACGATAACCATTCGGTGTTCCTTAAAAGGATGAAGCCAATTCACAAAAATATGTCCCATGACATCGCCGGAGTACCTTAGAATTGTTATCGTTGTATCATGCACTCCAGGAGTTATATAAGACGCTCCGTAGGTTATAATTTCGCGGGGTGATCCATCTACAAGATAGTGGAACACGGATAGGTCATGAAGAGCTAAACTCCAGAGTACATTCTCTTCCGTACGTACTTGGCCGAGATTAAGTCGATTACTGTAGATATATTGCAGTTTCCCTATTTTGTCGCCAACTATCAGTTCTTTGATCTTGCGAATAGCTGGATGAAACAGAAGCAAATGGCCCACCATCAGGGGAAGGTTTTTGCGCCTCGCCAGATCAACAAGTTCCTCTGCATGTCTAATCTTCAGAGCCAAGGGTTTCTCAATGAGGACAGGACAGCCGGCTTCCAGAATTGCCTTCCCAACGGTATAGTGTGCTGCCGATGATGTAGCCACTATGAAACCATCGAATCCGGCCCCGAAAGCATCCTCTAGAGAAGTGAAAGTCTTTGTCCCCGGGTAGGTAGTTCTCACAATATTTAATCTCTCACCATTAATATCGACAACCCCCCATAGTGCTCCAAGTTCATCCAGAGTGCGGATGTGGTTCATTCCCCAGTTCCCAGCCCCCACAACACATATTTTTTTCTTGCTCAAGTTAGATTATCTCCTTAACAACATCTGTAATTCTTACTAAATCCTCATCATCCAAATATGCGTGCATGGGCAGACTCAGCACCCTGCGACTGATATCCTCTGCTAATGGGAAATCCCCCAATTTATATCCAAGATGAGAGGAGACGGTCTGAAGATGCAGGGGGTTGGGGTAATACACGACAGTTGGAATCCCACGCTCATTCAAGCGACGCATCACTTGGTCGCGCTGTTGTTCCGATTCAGCCAGAACAGAGTAATACGCCCAAGCGGACATGAAACCTTCCGGAATAAAGGGCGTAACAATCACACCATGAAGAAGCTCTTCGTAGCGGTCTGCCACAATATTTTTCTTTTCCCTTTCCTCATCAATGATCATCAACTTCTCCAGCAGTACGGCCGCTTGCAGAGTATCCAATCGCCCATTCAGTCCGATACGCACATTATCATATTTGTTCTCTCCCTTGCCATGCATCCTAATTGACGTCACAATGTCTGCCAGAGAATCATCGTTTGTAAAAATGGCTCCTCCGTCTCCGTAGCACCCCAGCGGTTTTGCTGGAAAGAAGGAGGTGGCAGCTGCGTTACCGAAGCTGCAGGCTTTCCGTCCATTGATTGAACCACCAAAACTCTGGGCACCATCCTCCAATACCCAGAGTCCATACTCTTCTGCGTTGGCTTTAATCTCCGAGTAATTGGCAGGAAGTCCAAATAGATCAACGGGTAGTATTCCCTTGGTTTTGAATTGGTTTCCATTCTGAACTTTCCTTATAGCCCTATCAAGCTTTCCCGGGTCCAAGTTGAATGTACGAGGATCGATATCAACAAAGATCGGCCTCGCTCCCAACAGCTGAATCACCTCTACGGTTGCAATGAAGGTAAAAGGCGTAGTAAGAATGGCATCCCCTGGCTCAACACCATAGGCCATTAAAACCATGAGCAGAGCGTCCGTACCGGACGAACAGGTAACACAGTGCTTGGTACACACGTAAGAGGCCAACTGTTCCTCTAATTCGCACACCTCTGGACCCATGATATACTGTCCATGAGACAGAACACCGTTCATTCTTGATTGGATTCTATCTCTTATGCACTCCTGCTGAGCCGCTAGATCAATGAACTGTATCATCACGCCTTAATTATTTTGTCACCATTGTGATAACACCCGCGCAATTCTGCCCGATGCATCTCCATCCCACAATTCTGGTACCTTGTGCTCAATTTTTTCAACTATTGTTTCTCTCACAACTGCCGGTATATTTGAGTACTCGGTACCGACAAGTTTGTTGGTTCCCTGCTCGATTGTTACAGGCCTTTCGGTATTGTCCCGCACAGTTAGACAAGGAATTCCCAAAAAGGTACTCTCTTCCTGAATTCCCCCGGAATCAGTAATCACAACTGCAGCGTCTCTCTGCAGTCCCATGAATTCCAGATAACCCAGCGGATCAGTCATGACAAGTCTATGGTGGGTTTTAGCCCGAATAGTTTCCAATTTTTCCCTACTGCGGGGATGTACCGGCCACAGGCAGGGTGCTATCTCAGCAACTCTGTTCAGCGAGGCGATGAGCTGCTCCAAATTCGCGGGATCATCCACGTTTGATGGCCGATGCAGCGTAATGAGAATGTATTCTTTGTCTTGGAAATTAAATGAATCTTTAATACGAGCACTGTCAAACAGAGGTTGGAAACAAATCAGGGAATCGATCATGGTATTGCCCACAAAGTGGATCTGATTCTTATCCTTACCTTCTTTAAAGAGATTATCTTCCGCTTCAGGTGATGATAAAAAAAGAAGGTCGCTGATCTGATCGGTCAGTACCCTGTTGATCTCTTCTGGCATTGTTCTATCGAAAGAACGCAATCCGGCTTCCACGTGAGCCACAGGGATATGGAGCTTGACCGCAGCAAGTGCGGCTGCGAGAGTAGAATTTACATCACCAAACACAATTACCAAGTCTGGCTTTTGAGACATAAATTCCCTTTCGATTTCATCTAATATTCTGGCCGTCTGTTCTCCATGCCTCCCACTACCGATGCCCAAGTTTATGTCAGGCTCTTTCATCTTTAACTGTTCAAAAAACACCGCAACCATATTATCATCGTAGTGCTGGCCAGTGTTGATTAATCGCAACTCGAAACACCCTAACTCCTCTAAAGCACGATAAACAGGAAAGGCCTTGATGAAATTTGGCCTAGCTCCTACCACCAGATCAATTTTCTTCATGCTCTCACTTATAATTGATTATTTTCGATTGTGTTATATGATTCCTAAACAGCAAGCGATTGCGTGGCTTCGACAGGACGTTCAAAGTTCAAAGTAATGTATCTTCACGCTTTTACGACTTTCCCACCGTTTTTGTAGCGACCCCTGGTATCAACAATACATTTCGCATTCTGGAGGATAAGGTCGTAATCAAA
>DAEN01000030.1 GCA_002495315.1 Thaumarchaeota archaeon UBA141 | reverse complement strand
GGTTGGCAGAAGTAACCCGAACCTAACGTCATTATTCAACTAGTCCACAGCGTCATCCTTGTCCAATTAAAGATTTTTTTTTGCTCTCTCGGTAAAATTTCTTTTCATATTCCTATGCATATGTCCTGACGAGGTACCTATGGGATCTGAATTGGATTATTGCGACCTTCTCACAAGACATGATGATCCCTTTGTTATTAGAATCATGGCGATATGGACGCGAGATGATTTTGTAGTCCTGTTAATATTAATCGCTGAGCCCAGCTAAACAAAGTATTAACTGAGGCATTGCTAATTGGTTGTCCATGGTTAAGATACAGCGATTCGATGAATCGCCTGTCACGAATCTATCTCAAGAACGGGGGAATCTAATTCGTCTGGTGAACGAGGAGATGGGAGCCAAGAATCTCAATATATCCTATTTCACACTCAAGCCGAAAGCACCATGGGGTGCCTATCATTATCATGAAAAGGCCGAGTCTGTGTCCATAATCCTGAGTGGCAGGGCGAAGTTGGTCGTCGATGGAATAGAGTATGAAGTTGGGCCCAACACTGTAATATTCATTCCACCAGGCGAACGTCATGAGATCGCGCCCATAGGAGATGAAGAACTAAAAAAAATCGATATCTATTCTCCTCCCCGAGGGAGTGATGTGAAAGAAATCCCTTGGGATGGCGGACTCCCCCCAACGACCTCGATGAAATGAGGGGAATTTGTGCAGCTGCAATTTCTAGCTGTTTAAATGAAAGATCCGTAATTTCCAACAATTCTTGAACATCATTGGTCTTGACGACAAGAAACTTGATCTACGCTCAATTCCACCGCCGCAATCTGAACTGCATGGACTATGGGATGCTCCGTTTCCTCAATCATTAACTCTATAATTGGAGAATCAGAACAATTATTCCCATATGTCCAATGTGTCGGAAGGAATTCAAAACTACTGTCGCATTTTTACATCATTTCCAAAAGTCTGAGGAAGGAAAGAAATGTCGTGAAGGTTTTCGAAAGCAAATGGGGGATGCTAAAAACCAGGGAGACCAAGAACAGGACTTCGTAAATGTGAGACAGTTATTCAAGTAATGAAAAGCGATTAACTCTTGTATTGATCCCTTTCCACATTTACTGACGTCGATGATCGTTGGTAACTCTGCAGAATTGATAGAATTACAACCTGGTCATCGAGAAATTTCACAAGGACCTAGTCTGTATCGTTGGTTCGTTCTAATTACGATCTCATCAGATCTATCTGCACAAAGGACATAGGGCTAACCTAACTTAGCCAGTACTAGATTAGCTTGGACTTCTTCTTTTAGAGTGCTGAAGAGGACCCATCGTTAATCGTTCGCCTCAGATATTGACCATAACCTGACTTGCCTATGAATCTCCCATCATCGACTATGGTCTCTCCTCGAAGAATAGTTGTGACTGGCCATCCTTTAAGCTCACGCCCTTCAAAGATGCAGTAAACTCCGAAGAGTTCTGGAGTAATTTTCTTGGAGAGCTTGAGGTCTACAATGGCTAGGTCTGCATCTGCGCCGACAGAGATCGATCCCTTGTCCTGAAGACCGAAGACTTTTGCAGTATTGTAACAACAAATATTGCATATTTGTTCTAGAGTGACTTTTCCCCCATGAAAGCCATAGCTTAACAGTGACGGGAGCATAGTTTGCGATCCTGTGAAGGCTCCGCCTATAGTCCAGACATCGAGTGCGCCTTCTTTAGCCTGGATTGGCATATGAATGCTGCCCATCGTTTTGGCATATCTGGTCTCTTTCAACTGTCTCGTAGTTGGAACATGATCAGTTCCAATGGTAGTCACCCACTTGGCATTTATTCCCCACCAAAGCTTATCATTTGCTGTCCGGTCGCGGATTGGTGGATTTACTTTCCCATAGATTCCTGGAGGATCTTCGCGGTTGTCAATGATCAAGTACTGCGGACAGGTTTCAGCCGTGATGTTTACTCCTTCATTTCTGGCCTTTATCACCTCTTCAAGTCCCTCTCCTGTACTGAGATGAACTACGTAAAGCGGACAACGGGCAATCTTCGCCAAGTATCCGTAGGCTTTGATGTGTTCCGCCTCTGAGAAATTCGGCGAACGTTCGCTCCAGGCAGCTAGGTCGTTCTTGTGGGCATCAACTTCGCGTTTAGCAAAGATGCGGTTGATCTCCATGTTTTCGGCATGGATGAGTGCTATGCCTGGAGCACCGATCTTCCCAATATTCTCGAAACCGAGATAGATTGTCCCATCATCGATATCAGTTGATAGACCAATATTGGACGTGTATTTGTCGGCTTTCTTGTAGCCGATATAGAACTTGTAAGATGTGACGCCAAATTCTTTTGCATACAAGGGTATTTCTGCTGCATGTTCATCGCTCTGGATTGCCCAAGTGAACGCAAAATCGACGGCTGCGTTCTGATTTATGATAACTTCAGCCTCTGGGAAGATCTTGGTGTATGAGACAACGTCTTCTGGGATGGAGATCTCCCGAAAGTTGTGACTTATCCTGGTACTCTTACAGATACCAATCATCGTGGTCACTCCTCCAAGTGGCGCGACTGTGGTCTCTGTCTTGATGTCACTATCAAAGGGGCGTTGTGCACCGGGATGTGTGTGGGGATCGATTAGGCCGGGGAAAATATACTTGCCATCAGCGTTCAGAACTTTGTTACCCGTCGGGAGCGCAGATTCGTTACCAACTCCTACTATCTTGCCGTCATTGATGGCAATTGATGAGGAAAAGATACCATCAGGGCTCACTATCTTTCCACCATTGACCAACATATCTACAACAGGCATGTTCTAGATTGCCGTATTGCAGCTGGAATAAGTTTTTCCTAGTGCTGAGTAGCAGATCTAATCATGGTGGAAAACGAGTCTTTTTATCGGTGTCACCAGATTGACCATTATTGTGGCGTTTAAGGATCTACGGGAATTTATAGAAAAAGCCCGGGAAATTGGCCAACTGCATGTGGTTGAAGGCGCTGATTTGGATGATGATGTCGGTTCCTTAACGGAGATTGTGGCAGAGAACGAAATACACCCGATGCTCTTGTTCGAAAAGATCAAGGGTTACCCAGAGAAGTTTAGAGTTCTCTCTGATATTTTGACCAGTTATGCTAGGACGACACTTGCCCTCGGAATGAATCCAAATCTCAGCAAGATGGAAGTAGTTCGACAATGGAAAGAACATGTCAAAACCCTCTCGCCTATTCCTCCAAAAGAGGTCTCGGAAGGGCCTGTGACACAGAATATCGAGAGTGGTGGACAAGTTGATCTCCTAAAGTTTCCTGCCCCGAAATGGCACGAAAAAGATGGAGGCAGATACATAGGTACTGCAAGTGCCATAATTATGAAAGATCCTGATACAGGATGGGTGAACATTGGCACATACCGATGCCAGGTTCACGATGCTAATACTTTGGGAATTTATATCTCTCCAGGACACCACGGCCGCATTCTTCGTGAAAAGTATTGGTCTAAGGGTGAAAGTTGCCCTGTAGCTGCCACCTTTGGACAAGATCCTGCCATCGCTATCACAGGGGCATATGCTGTCCCATATGGGATGTCTGAGTTGGACTTCGCTGGATGGCTTCGCGATGAACCTATTGAAGTGATTAAGGGTCCACTTACCGGCCTTCCTATCCCTGCAACGGCTGAGATAGCCATAGAAGGTGAGATACCTCCTCCAGAGAAGGAGTCGCGGGTTGAAGGGCCATTCGGAGAGTGGCCAGGCTACTACGCTCACGGTGCAATGGATGAGCCTGTGATCAGGGTAAAGTCAGTGATGTATCGAAATGATCCCATAATTGCTGGATCTCCTCCATTGAAGCCACATTTGCGTATCCTTGGTGTTCCTTTCGGTGCTGCTGCCATATGGAACCAACTGGAAGAAATGGCAGTACCTGACGTCAGAGGCGTCTGGACTTATGCGAGTAGTAGTGCAAGTGGTGGAGGCCAACCTTTCATCGTCATTTCGATAAAGCAAAGATATCCAGGACATGCGAAACAAGCTGCGATGGTCCCCATAGGCGGACGAACGGGAGCCTACCTGGGTAGATACGTAGTAGTAGTCGACGAAGATATTGATCCGACAAACCTGGAAGAAGTGGTTTGGGCTATTGCATCACGCTCGGAACCAGCTGAATCAATCGATATAGTTCGTGGTACGTGGAGTACTTATATCGACCCCAGAATGTCTCCAGGGAAGAAAGCTTCCGGCGACATAACGAACAGCAGAGCAATAATCCTAGCTACTAGGCCATATGAATGGATTAACGAATTCCCCCCAGTGAATGCAATTGATCCTGAGACTCGTGCGAAGGCAGAACAAAAGTGGCGAGCTGAGCTCGACTCTATGAACTTACATTCCTGAAGGCCCAATAATTAGTTACGCACCTCTCTCCTGTGCCTGATTTACCGTCATTCTCAAGAAGCGGAGGGCTTATACCATAGTAGTGGCTTTGCAAGGTTGATGCATCCACTTCACGGAGATTTGGTAACAATTGTGGGAGAGGGGAATGTAATCGACGATCCATCAACTCTCTCTGCCTACTCGCAGTCCATTTGGAATCCATTTCCTCCGATATCTCCAGGCTTAATCGTTAGACCTGGTTCGACAAACGAAGTTGCAGAAGTGTTGAAACTCGCCAATCGATCCAAGAATCCAATCGTTACGCGGGGAGGCGGAGCTTCTCTTTCAGGTTATCCTCAAACTGACCCTGGCCGATCTATCATCCTGGAGACTAGGCGGCTGAATAGGGTGTTGGAGATTGATCCGGCAAACATGGTCGTACGTGCTGAGTGTGGGATGCTGATGAGCGAACTCGAGGAAGCAGTAGGTGCTCAGGGGTTCTTCGTACATACCGTCTCTGTGCCTGTCCGTTACGTTACTCTTGGTGGCGTCCTAAGCGGTGTGTCTGGTAGCGGTCTCCCTCCTAAAGGTGCGCGGGATGGAACTGGACTTCACTTTATCATGGGGATGAAAGTAGTTCTCCCGGATGGACGAATCATCAACACAGGAGCTGGTGGTTCTAACGTGAACAGCAAGGCAGACTTTATGAGGGGTGGAAGCGGACCTGATCTCCTAGGACTCTTCATGGGCGATGGAGGTATTTTTGGTGTGAAGGTGGAGGCTACACTAGAGCTTTCACACAAGCCACCAGTGCGCTCGGGTGGATTCTCTTACTTCAATGATCTCGACAGTTCATGGAAGGCAATAAGCAAGCTGACGCTTTTGGAACCTCTTCCATTTAGTGACGTTAGCATCTATGGACCTGGTTGCCGACTCCTCTTTTACGGTGTTGACGGAGCTAGTCAGGAAGAGGTTGATTTACATACAAAGAGAATAGAAAAGATATGCCAAGAAGAAGGAGGCGGCGCGGCTCCTGAAGATATTCAATCTAAATTGAATGCGCGGATCGACGGAACGTCTCTCCGGGAGGAAAGCTTCGTAAAGCGAACCAGAGGATTGGTATCCTTCATCTCTGGCAAGAAGGAATTCCCTCTGATCCACAAAACGCTTACCGAATTCTTAGCTGCAGAGATACGACGATTGGGTTTTGAAGGGAATGGACTATCGGTAGTTTCTGCAATCACTCCAAAGAAATCTCATTCAGTCTATGCTTCAGTTAGTGTTCTCTTTGATCCAAGCAAGGAAGGGGCTAAAGCCGCAACTCTTGAGATCCAAAAGGCAGCATTCAAGAAAGCTGTTGAGATGGGATGCAGTCTGGAGCCCCATGGCGGTTATGCAGCTCTGATGGCAGGTGATGCATGGTCATCTGAGTTCAAAGATACAATAAAGGGTATGAAGGCTCTTTTAGATCCGAACAACATACTCAATGTTGGTCTGTGGGGACTTTAGGATAATTACAAATTAGATCCAACTTCTCCCAATCTGAGTTAGAGGTCGCATTTCTCAGCTTGGGGTTCTAGAATGATAGCCTATGAGTTCCTTAACGGATGAAAAATGGTTCTTTGTAAGCATCTCTAGTAGCTCCTTATTCATAATTTGTGCCGTGCCCGGACCTGAATAGATCAGCGCAGTCAGGAAGGCTACGGCAGTAGCTCCGTGCGAGATCATGTCATAGGCGTCCTTTCCACTGGATACGCCGCCGATTCCAATGATGGGTATTTTTCCTTGGACCTCTTCGTAGATCTCGCTAACTATTCGTCTTGCTTCCACACGGACTGAAGATCCCGTCAACCCTCCTCGTCCCACGCCAAGGCGAGCTTCTGGTATGGGTGTGGCATTTACTGCTGTTATTCCGTCTACGCCACGCCTCTTCGCAATATCGACGATCTGGAGCATCTTATCACGCTCACGAGAAAGGAACGGAGAGATCTTGAGCAATATTGGTCTCTTTTTCTTCTCTGTGATGGCACTCACTAGAATGTCGAGCATGACGAGATCGTCTTCAAAAGTTCCATCTCTCTCCACGTTAGGACAGCTCACGTTGACTTCAATTCCCTCCACGTGCTCTTGCAATTTCTCAAGAACCGCTGTGAAGTCGTCGACGGATTCTCCTGCAATGCTGCAAAAAACAGGCACGTCTAGATGTGTTTGGGCAAGATTTGATACGACATGAGCTGCTCCCTTCGAGGGAAGACCGAGCGAGTTAACTAGGGCGTTCTGTTCGGGATATCTTACAAGCCACGGCCTTGGATTGCCCGGGTGAGGAAGAGATCGGACTGAACCGATAGTAAGGAAGCCAAAACCCAGTGTAGACATACTATGCAATAATTCGGCATCCTTATCGAATCCTGCAGCTAGACCTATTGGATTCATCAATCTATTGTCAAATATGTCGATCTCCAGTCGTTCGTCTCGAACGCCGTAGAAACGTCTAAGAATGCTCCATATTGTCTTTCGCCTGAAAGCCCACAGCCCAAAAGAATGAGCTACATCTGCTGGAGCTAAGAAGAGAATGGGCCTCAACAAGGAGTAGAGCAATAGCTGACTTGCTATTCATGAACCATTTCTCGTGTTAAGCTTTTTGTCTTCATAAGGGTCTACTAGATAAATGGCATTATCT
Organism: Thaumarchaeota archaeon UBA141; assembly: GCA_002495315.1. GTDB lineage: Archaea > Thermoproteota > Nitrososphaeria > Nitrososphaerales > UBA141 > UBA141. The sequence continues at coordinate 1,752 of DAEN01000030.1, read as the reverse complement.
GATACAAATTCAGTAAAGTGAATTTGTGAACACTATGTTTGATAAATGCATATCAACAGCTTCGCATAGTTCCATGGCGAGCTAGAATTCTTGACCAGTCCAGAACAGTTGATAAAGACTATCTCGATTAGAGTTAACGGAACCACACATGACCTGAGTGTACGCAATTCTTGGTCATTACTTGACATAATCCGGGATAATCTGGGTTTGACTGGGACCAAGAAAGGTTGCGACGAAGGAGTCTGTGGAGCGTGTACTGTAATAGTAAACGGAAAAGCCATTGTTTCTTGCCTGGCGTTGGGTGTGGAAGTTGACGGTGAAGATATCTTGACTATTGAGGGATTAGCAAAAGGAGAGAAGCTGGATCCTATACAACAAGCCTTTATCGATAGTGACGGAATGCAGTGTGGATTCTGTACATCTGGACAAATAATGTCAGCAAAGGCATTTCTCGAAAAGAATCCTCATCCAACGGATAGCGAGGTTTCGGAAGCTCTTTCAGGGAATATGTGTCGCTGTGGCTGCTACAATAAGATCGTGGAAGCTATTCTTGTGGTAGCTAAGACATGGAGTAGGTGATTGATAATGACTACTGCAATATCACCTGTTCTCGGTAAAGTTACCCCTCGGATCGATGGTTTTGAAAGAGTAGCTGGCCGAGCTAGATACGTGGCCGATTGGAAAGTTCCTGGGATGCTCTATGGTAAGGTTATCCTCAGCACTACTGCACATGCAAAGGTTAAACACGTAAACGCCGATCAGGCCCGTAAACTGCCCGGAGTTGAAAGTATTCTCACTTTCGAGGATACGAAAGTTCAGTGGTCACAAGGGGACCGTATTAACGCGCGTTTCGCCATAGCTGACAAGGTTCGCTTTGCTGGTGAAGTAGTGGCGGTAGTGGCCGCTCATCGCAGGGATATTGCTGAACGAGCAGCAGAGATGATTGATGTCGAATATGAACGACTTCCTACTGTCTTTGATACAAAGGTGGCGATGGAGGAAAATGCGCCAAAAATCTGGGAAGGGGGAAACCTACACCAACTTTTTGAAGCCAAGCATGGAGATCCAGAGAAGGGCCTAGAGGAGTCCCACCGAATCTTCGCGGAGACCTATCGGACCGGTCGTGTCCACAATACTCCTCTTGAACCGGCCGCCTCGTTAGCCTGGTGGAACGGTGACAGCCTTACCCTGATTGCTGGAACTCAAGGGATAACAACATGCCGACAAAGTGCAGCTAAAGATCTGGGACTTCCAATGAGCAAAGTTCGTGTCATAGCGTACTACAAAGGCGGAGGCTTCGGAAACAAGAACCAAGACATGAATCACGATCTTCTAGCTGCATTGTTAGCAAAGAAGACGGGAAAACCAGTGATGCTCGAGTACGGGAGAAGGGACGATTTCTCTAACATTCACGGTCGTTGGTCGACGGAACAGCAGCTTACTATGGGGGTTGATGAACAGGGAAGGCTTACTGTTTTTTCACAGAAGGTCTATTGTAATGTGGGTGCTTATGCACGTCATCCAACGCGGTATACTGAAGATGCACTTGCATATTATGCATGTCCTAACCTTAAGAGTGAAATCTATGCCATCTACACTAATACTCCTGCAACTGGAAACATGCGTGGGCCGGGTGGCGTTCCTTCTTGCTTTGCGTCGGAAACCTTAATGGATGAAATTTCCCATGAGTTGAAGATTGATCCTGTTGAATTTCGTCTAAAGAACAGAACTGTAAAGCATTTCGGGAAGGAG